>CAJMRA010000007.1 GCA_905215675.1 uncultured bacterium
ATTTTCTATTTATTGAAATAAATAGAAATATTAGAGCGTTTCACCTTTGAAAAAGGTGAAACGCTTTATACCTCCAGTCCCAGCACCTTGCGACAGAGTCCGGCCACATCCGTCTGCCGGGGAGGGTGTCCGAGGGCGTCGAGGGGCGTCCGCCAGGCGTCGCCCACGAGCCAGAGCGGCACGCGCCGCACATCCTCGACGAGATCGTCATGCTGTCCGTCGGCGTGCATGCCGTGATCCGCGGTGACGCACAGGGCGTAGCCCGCGGCCCGCCAGAGGGGAAGCAGGCGGGAAAGCAGTCCGTCGGCCTCGCGGACAGCCTGCCGGTAAGCGGCGCTGTGCCCGCCGGAAAGATGTCCGGCATTGTCGATATTCATGCTGTGAACGAGCAGCAGATCCGGGGAACAGCGGCGGCGGAGCGCTTCGGCATCGGCGAACAGTTCCTCGTCGGGATAGTCGTCGCGCCGATAGAAAAGCCCGCGGCCTATGGGCAGGGACGGATCAAGGGTCAGGCGATCCCGTCCGGCCTCGAAGGGCGCGCGGTTGCAGAGTTCGCTGAACCAGCAATAGGCGGCGGCGGCCGTGACAAGGCCCGCGTCGCGGGCCTGATGAAAGAGCGTCGGCACGGGACAGGGGCGGACGTCCCCGTTGTGAAAAATACCCAGTTCCGCCGGGGTGCGTCCGGTCAGCAGGGTTGCGTAGAGCGGGCGCGACAGGGGCGGCAGGGCGCAGTCCAGCGTCAGGCGTTGCGCGTCGCCGTGTTCGGTCAGCGCGGCCATGAATCCCATATGACGATCGGCCGCGGCGGCGCGCAGTCCGTCCAGCAGGATGAAGATCAGGCGGGACATCACCAGTCCCCCGGTCCGTCGGGCCTGTGGGGAAAGGCCATGCGGGGGGCTTCGGCGCGCAGTTCGGCGGCGGTGACACCCTGCGTCGGCAGATGATCGCGCAGCCAGCGGAAAAAGGCGAAAATCTTTTCGTAATGGGCGTCGGCGGCCCGCTGATCCGGCGTCTGGGGCGAGCCGCCGGGCATGAGTTCGGAGGAGTGCCAGAAGATGCTCAGGACCTTGCCGCCGCGCGCATGATGCAGTCGGGCCGCGGCGCGCATGACGCGGGGACCGTGCCAGAAGGGATTGGCGCTGAGAGCGCCCCAGAAATGAAAGGCGTCGCGGCGCGGAATATCCCGGACAAGCGCGCGCCAGAGCGCGGGCAGGGGACGGAGGAGGGGAAGTTGCGTGATGGGCGCTTCCAGCAGGGGCGTCCCGTCGGGCGTTGCGCCGTCAACCCAGTAGGGATCGGCCGGAGCAAGAAAATGATCCGGACCGCCCGCGTGCTGGCGCAGGGGACAAACGGAGCTGTCCAGCGTGACGCCCTGTTCCGCCAGAAGGGGACGCACGCTGTTCTTGAGATCCCAGCGGCCCATGCGAAAGCTGGTCAGCGGCGCGCCGTTGAAGACGCGCCCCGCCTCCAGCAGGGTGGCGAGCCGACGGCGCAGCAGATCGCGGGGGAGCGTGTGCGTTCTCGGCGGCTCGCCGGAAACGACGGGGCCGTCGAGCGGCGGCGTGCTCCAGTGATGGAGATGGGCGGCGATTTCCGCGCCGTGGCGATCGCGCAGACGTTCAAGAACGCGGCAGGCCGCCGTATCCGTCAGCACGGTGTGCGCGCAGAAGAGCGTCAGGGGAAAACCCAGTTCGTCGGAAAGCGGCGCGAGGCGCTCCAGCAGGGCCACATTGCGGACGCCGCAGCCGTCGGCGGCATAGCGCCCGGAGAACAGTCCTTCTTCTTCCACGTCGAGGCTGACCACGACGCGCATGGGGGATGGCGTGATATTCATGGGAGGAGTGTAGGGACTGCCGCGGGCAAAGGCAAGGTGGGCGCTTGCCAAAACGGGCCTGATGCGTGAGAATGCGCCATGCCTGTACCTCTTTCAATTGCTTTTGTCATGGAAGACCTGTGCTTCGGCGGGACGCAGCGACAGTTGCTGGAACTGGCCCGCCGTCTGGACAGAAAGCGCTTTTCTCCCGTCATCATTACCCTGACCGGCGCGACGGATATGGACGCGTTGGCGCGGGAGGCGGACATCCCCCTGATTCATCTGGGCACGGATCGCCGCGTGCCTCCCCTGTTTTTTCTTGCGCTGCGGCGGGAGCTGGCGCGCCTGCGGCCGGATATCGTGCTGCCGGGAACGGCCCTGCCCAATATCTGGTGCCGTATCTGGGGGAAGCTTCTGGGGCTGCCCTGCGTGGTGGGTACCGTGCGCGGCGGCGGCGGCCCGCGACGGCAGCATGAGCGCTGGCTGTGGCGGCTGGCCCAGACCATGATCTGCAATTCGCTCGCCCTGCGCGACGTTCTGCTGGGGCTGGGCGTTCCGGCGGCGCGCCTGCATTACATCCCCAACGGGGTGGACACGGAGCGCTTTTCGCCGACGGCGGTTCCGCCGTCGGCCCGCGCGCCGGAAATTCTCTGCGTGGCGCGGCTTGCCGGAGACAAGAATCACGAAACCCTGTTCCGGGCGCTGGCGCTGGTACGGGAGCGGTATCCCGACGCCGTGCTGCGTCTTGTGGGCGACGGGCCGCGCGAGGCGGAACTCAAGGCGCTGGCCGCGTCCTCTCCGGCGCGGGACGCCATTCTTTTTACGCCGGGAACTCCGGATGTCCGTCCCTTCTATGACGGCGCGCGCATTTTTGCGCTGTCGTCGGTCCGGGAGGGACAGCCCAACGTCGTGCTGGAAGCCATGGCCTGCGGTCTGCCCGTGTGCGCCACGCGGGTGGGGGGGATTCCTCATCTGCTGGACGACGGCGCCTGCGGTCTGCTGAGTCCGGCGGAGGATGCCGAAGCCCTGGCCGCCAATCTGCTGCGGCTGCTGGAGACGCCCGCCCTGGGCGACGAACTGGGACGCTGCGGGCGTCGGCGCGTGGAAAAGGCCTTTTCCTTTGCCGCCATGGTGGCGGCGCATGAAACCCTGTTTGAAAAATGTGCGGGGCGGGGATGAAAAGCGGCATGAGAGCCCTGAGCGGCGGCGCTGCGGTTTTGTTGTTGTGTTGCGCTTGCGGCGTTGCGGATGCCGCGACGCCGGGCGCGGACGGAAAGGAGCGCACGGAAGTCTGGGAAGGAAAAATGTATTCTTCCACATTCCGGGCCGCCATGTGCGTTGCTCCGAACGGCAGGGCGCGCGGCGTGCTCCTGCTGCGCCGACGCTCCGGAGAGGTGGATACCTACCATTTTTACGGCGTGGAGAAGGACGGCGTCATTGCCGTGGCGCACGGCTCCGGGCACAAGCTGGAAGCCCGTCATGCCACGCCGACCACGGTGCAGGGCTCCCTGCGTCTGGCGAACGGCATGAAATTTTCTTTTGATGCGACGCGTTCCACAGCGGGGCGCGTCAGCGAGGACTGCGCTCCCCTCTAGAGCGTTTCAAACGGAAATTGCTCCAGGGCGGCGGCGCGTTGATCATGCAATCGAGGTTATGCTTATGGTATGGTTCCTGCTGATCGGCGGCCTTGTGCAGTGCCTGCTGCTGTTGCGCTTGTTGCGGACGGGGAGACGGCTGGATCGGGAAAGTCGGCAACAGGCCCCGTGGCGCAGGCGCTGGCCTTCGGCGGCGCTGATTGTTCCGGCCGCCGGAGAGCATCCCATGATGGAAGCGGCCTTGCGCAGTCTGCTGTTGCAGGATTATCCGGGGCTGATGCCTGTTTTTGTGACGGCCACGGCGGAAGAACCGGCGGCGCGACTGATAGGCGCGTTGCGGAAGGAGTTCCCCGCGCTGCGGCATGTGGTGGCCGGCAGGGCCGAAGGCTGCGGCCAGAAAAACCATAACAGCCTTGCGGGCGTGGCCGCGGCGGGGGATGCCGTGGAGCTGCTGCTGTTCTGCGACAGCACGCATCTTGCCCGCCCAGATTTTGCCCGTCATCTGGCCGCGCCCGTTGCGGAGGGGCGGAGCGATTTCAGCACGGGGTATCATACGGTGCGTCCGCGCGACGCCTCCCTTGTGACGCTGGCCTATGCCTTTTGCGTGCAGCTCATGCGCTATCTTCAGGGGCTGACGCCGTCGTTCACCCAGCCGTGGGGCGGCGCCATGTGCATGCGGCGCGCCGTCTTCGAGCATATGGGCCTGCGGCGTTTCTGGCAGGAAAACGTGGTGGACGACTGTTCGCTGGCGGGGCTGCTGGCCGGTCTCGGCAAGCCCGTGGTGCTGAGTCCCGGCGCGCTGCTGTATACGGAAGCGGAGCATCATTCGTTCCGGGTCTGGCGGGCATGGATGGATCGTCAGGTCCTGTTCCTGAAGTTTTGCGTGCCCCTGCAATGGCTGCTGCTGGGGCTGCTGCCGCTGGTGATGATGCTGCCGCCTCTGGCGATGCTGTGGGCCGTCGTGGGCATGGCGCTGGGCGCGGTCCCCGTCTGGACGGGGCTGATCGGGCTGTGTCTGGCGGCATGGCTGCTGCTTCTGCTGCACGGCTGGCGCTGTCAGGTCTGCGCTCCCGGTTCCCTGTGGCGCTGGCTGGCGGCCTTTGTCCTGAGCGCCGGAGTCTTTGCGGAAGTGTATCTGCGCACCATACCGGCCGGAGGCATCCTCTGGCACGGCATCTGGTACCGGGTGGGACGCGGCGGCCGCGTGCTGGAAGTGCGGCGTCAATGACTTTTTCGATGGACATGTTTCCCGGCTGCCGGAAACGCGCGTCCCGACGGCGGGCGGCATCCGGCGGTTCGCACAGGGGCGGGGCACGTCCGCCCCGGCGCGCCGCGGCGCGTTCCGCTTCACACATCCAACAGCGCGGTTCTACCGTTATAGGGTTCATATGATAGCCGCATCAGATCTTTTTCGCGTCAGTTTGCGTCAGGTCGTGCGCCAGCGCGGCTTCGGCGTCATCCTGTCCATTGCGCTCGGTATCACCGCCTTCATCACCCTGTCGGTGCTGGGGCAGGAAATCCGCTACAAGGTCGGGCAGGACATGGTGCTCATGGGGGGGGTCAACGTCATCCGCGTTTACATGGATGACGGCCAGTATCCCGGCCAGCCCCTGCGGGAATTCTACCCGGAAACCATCGAGGCCATCCGCAAGCTGCCCGGCGTGGGCCTTGTCTGCGCCTCCGTGCGCAACGGGCAGTATTTCCCCATGCGCGTGGGAGAACGCCGCCTGATGGTGGGCATGCTCGGCGTCGATGAAAACTTTTTCGACGTCTTTTCCCTGGAGATGGTCGCCGGACGCTTCCTGTCGGCGGAGGATCTGACCCAGCGTCGCCGGGTGTGCGTCCTCGGCAACGAGGGGGCCGAAAATCTGTTCGGTTCCCCGGAAAACGCCATGGGCAAGCTGTTGACGCTGGGCAACGACATCTTTGAAGTGGTGGGCGTGGTCAGCGGCGTCATGCTGGGCGACTGGCGGCAGGGCGGTTTTATACCCACGACGACCATGATCGACCGCAACTGGGGCGACGGCCGCATATCGCGATTGTTCGTGCGCGGCATAGGCTGGGAAGACGTGCCGCCGCTGACGCAGCGTATCCCGCAGACCGTGCACGCCGTGCAGGACGCTCCCTATCTTGTCGTCGGCACGCAGGCCGATCAGCTGGAGCGCATCAAGGCGACCTTCATGTGGGTGGAGGCCCTGCTCTGGCTGGGTATCGCCGCCTCCCTGATGCTGGGCGGCTTCGGCATCTGGTACGGCACCTTTGCCGCGGTGCGCGCCCGTACCCGCGAAGTGGGCCTCAAGAAGGCCATGGGCGGTTCCGATGCCGACATTCTGGCGCAGTTCCTTGCCGAGGCGCTGTGCAAGTCCGTGGCGGGCGGTATCCTCGGCATCATCATCGGCACGCTTTGCGTCGAACTGGGCGCCTATTCGCTCGGCACGACCTTCTCGTATCCGCTGCTGTTGTTCAGCAGCCTCGGCAGTATTGTCTTTTCCGCCTTCATCGGCGTTGCCGGCGGCCTGTATCCCGCCATCCAAGCCAGCCGCATGGACGTCGTTTCGGCCCTGCGCTTCGAATAGGTACGCTTATGGCTCCCGTTATCATCGCAAGGAATCTGTACAAGTGCTATGCCGGTTTCTCGCCGGTATTGCGAGGCGTGAACATCGAGGTCGAACCGGGCGAACTTGTGGCCATCATGGGGCCGTCGGGGTGCGGCAAGTCCACCATGCTGCACGTGCTGGGCATGCTGCACGCTCCCGATTCGGGAACGCTGGAGATTCTCGGGACCGACGTCCTGAAGCTCAACCGGGAACAGACGGCGGCCTTTCGCCGCGGCAACATGGGCTTCGTCATGCAGGCCAGCAATCTGTTCGATCATTCGACGGTCTTTGAAAATGTCGAATTCCCGTTGATCTATGAGCGCGTGCCCCCCGCGGAACGCTGGGAGCGCGTGATCCGGGCGCTGGAACTGGTGCGCCTCTCGGCGCGCGTGCATTACCGCAGCAACCGCCTTTCCGGCGGCGAGCAGCAGCGCGTGGCCATTGCCCGCGCCATGGTCAACAATCCGCGTATTCTTCTGGCCGACGAACCGACCGGCGCTCTGGACGCCCGTACCAGCCGCGTGGTCATGGACAACTTCCGCACGCTCTGCCATTCCGGCGGCGTGGCCATGATCATGGTGACGCACGACCCCAAGATGGCCGAATTCTGCGACAGCGTGTATACGCTGGATGACGGCATTCTCAACTGCCGCAAGCGCGAACTGCCCGAAGTGTCGCGTCACGGCGGCCGCAACCTGCTTGCCGCGCCGGAGCCCGTGCTGCGCGGCGCGCTGGTGGCGGAGACGTTTCCCGAGGCCTCGGGATGCGGCATCATGGAAGAGGCGCACCGCATGCACGCGGGAGGCCTTCTGTCGCGTATCTATGCGCTTCGGGGACAAAGCCTGTTCGGGGATACGCAATACGCCCTGCCCCTGCCGGTGCGGCGTATCGGCAAGGCGCACGCCCCGCAGGTCCTCGGCAGCCTGTTCCGGCATATCAAGGGATCGCCCCATACCCTGTGGCAGCTCTGGCGCGTCATGCCGTCGCCCCCCGGCATCTTCGGGGCGCTGCGGAAATTGTGGGACGCCGGTTGCGGCGCGCTGCTGGCGCGCTGGTGCCTGGAGGAGGGGATTCAGTTCCTGTACGCCGTGGGGGCGCAGCGCCCGGCAACGGCCGTCTGGGCGGCTTCGCGGCTGCTCAATCTTCCCTTTGCCTTTACCGTGCGTCAGGATGACTTGCGGCATTTCGGCAACGACTGGGTGCGCAAGGCCGCTGATGCCGCCTTTGTGCGCTGCGATACGCGGGAAAGCCTGGAACGTCTGCGGGAGCTTCTGCCCACGGTGCCGCAGGATCGGCTTGTGCTGCTGTACACGCCGCTGACCCTGACGCCGCCGGATGACGACGCCGTCATGCCCCCGCCTCCCGGGCCGCAGCCCCTGCATATTCTGGCGGCCGGAACCTTGTGCCGCCGCAAGGGCTATGACGTGTTGCTGCGGGCCTGCGCCCTGCTCAAGGCGCGCAAGGTCGATGTGGACGTGACCATTGCCGGGACGGGGCCGCTGCTGCGTCGTCTGCGCTGGCTGGCGTTCCGCCTCGGGCTGCGCAAGCGCGTGTCGTTTCTGAAGCAGGTCCCGCATGATTCCATGGGGAATCTGTATCGGGCGTCCGACGTGTTCGTGGCTCCCGGCATCACCCGGCGTTCCGGCGAAAGCGACGGTCTCCCTTCCGCCCTGACGGAAGCCATGGCCTTTGCCCTGCCGGTCGTGGCAAGCGACCTGCCCGGGCAGCTGGAAGTGGTGGAGGACGGCAAGAGCGGTCTTGTGGTGCCGCAGGGCAATGCCGCGGCGCTGGCGGACGCGCTGGAACGTCTGGCCCGTTCGCCGGAGGAGCGGAAGCGTCTCGGCAAGGAGGCCTGGCGCAGGGTGCGCGCCGTGCTGGATGTGGATCATGCCGAGGAACGGCTGGTCGCGCTGTTCGACAAGGCCTTCAAGGCCGAATGTCGTTAGGGTGTGTTAATATTAAATCGTTCTTCTGGGGGGAAGGAAACCCCCTTGGCTAGCGCACAAGTGGGTTTCCTTCCCCCCAGGCCCCCCATCCTTCCCCCAACGCGCTTTTTCAGGGGGGCACAGGCCATGGAGGCAGGAATTTTTCAAAGGTTAGAGCGAAACGCTCTCCCTTTCCTTTTTCAGGGCTTCGCCGAACGCCTGAAGGGCGTCGGGGAACGGGGAAAGAACGCGTTCGAGAACGCCCTGGGCGTAGGAAATGGCCATGCCGTAATTGGTCATGGGAATGCCGCGAGCGCGGGCGTCATGCTGGCGGCGCAGCATTTGACGCCGGGTAAGCGTACACGCGCCGCAGTGGATGACAAGTTTCGGGCGGGGGTCGTCGTCGCTTTCCGCATTCTTGCCGGCCAGCATCCGCGTCGTGACCGGTCCGCCCGCGATTTTTGCCAGAAGGCGGGGGAGCTTGACCCGGCCGATATCGTCCTTTTGCGGATGATGGGAGCAGGCCTCCCGCAGCTCGACAACGTCGCCGGGACGGAGATGGGAAAGCGCGGCCGCTCCCTGCGCCAGCTGCGTCAGATTGCCTCTGGCGCGGGCCATGAGCAGGGAAAAGGTCGTCAGGGGCTGGGAGGGCGGCAGTTCCCGCGCCGCAACATGCACCACCTGCGAATCGCAGACCGCCAGATCCGGGCGACGGGAGAGGGCGGCGAGCGCCGGGGCTATTTCCTTTTCCGTTGCCGTAAGCGCGAGCTTGCGGCCGTCCAGGCAGTCGCGGAGGCACTGGGCCTGCGGCAGGATGAGACGGCCTTTCGGCGCGCCGGAATCCACCGGCACGATAAAGAGGACGAGGCCGTTTTCCGGCAGCAGATCATGCAGCAGGGGCGGCGGCGTGTCCTGCGCGCCGGGAGCGAGGCGGACCAGCAGTTCCCGCAGGGCCGCGAGACCTTCGCCCGTGACTGTGGAAACGTCCGCCACGGGAATGTTGCCGGGAAGATCGCCGGGGCGCTCCGCCAGGGACGCGGCATCATGGAGATCGCACTTGGTGCGCACCACGGCAAAGGGAATGCCCTCGTCCGCAAGCAGCCGGAGCAGACGGCGCTCGAAGTCGCTCCAGCTGTTCCCCTCCGTAATCAGCAGCGCCACATCCACATCCCGGAGGGCGCGCAGACTGCGCTCGGCGCGTTGCCGCCCGAGCTGGCCCTCGTCGTCCACTCCGGCGGTATCAATCAGGACGACGGGGCCGAGCGGGGCCATTTCCATGGTTTTTTCCACGGGATCGGTCGTGGAGCCCGGAACAGGGGATACGATGGCCGCCGGTTGTCCGGCAAGGGCGTTCAGCAGGGACGACTTGCCCGCGTTGCGCCTGCCGAACAGGCCGATATGAAGGCGGGATGCCTTCGGGGACGCTTCAAGGCCTTGCATGTTCATTGCGGTTCCTCTGGATCTGTTTGCCGCTGTCCGCCCGGCGGCAGGGCATGAAGAAAACCGGCGTCTTCAATGGCGCGGCGGACGGCGTTCATGTCCACGCGCGCCTTGCCGTCATAAATTCGGTAGGATTTTTGTCGCAGGGGGGGCGTAAAGGACGGCATGAGCACATTCCCTCCGGCCTCCAGCCCGGCCCGTTGACCCTGCGCGGGATCAAGCGTGGCAAGGGCCGTTGTGGCGGGCATGTTGAGCCGGGGAATCGTCAGACGCAGAACGGCCATGGCCCGCAGCGTCAGCGGGATGGAACCGTGGGGCGCGTGCGCCAGCGGCGTCGCGCCCTGCGGAATGAACGGGCCGACGCCGCACATGGCCGCGTTCATGTCGCGCGTCAGCAGGATGTCGTCGATCAGCGTTTTCGGCTCCTGTCCCGGAACGCCGACCAGAAAACCGGTACCCAGCTCATAGCCGAGTTCCGCCAGCGCTTCCTGCGCCAGCCGTCGACGGGCCAGCGTATACCCGGGGTGCAGGGCGGCATAGAGACGGGGATCGGCGGTTTCATGCCTGATCAGGAAACGATCGGCGCCCGCCGCCTTCCAGAGGGCGTACCAGTCGCGCGGCTGCTCGCCGACGCTCAGGGTGATGGGCAGCCCCGTAGCGCTCTTGACGGCGGCAATAATACGCGCCAGCCAGTCCGGCGATCGGTTCGTTTCCCCTGATTGCAGCACGATGGTATCCGCGCCCGCGGCGGCGGCCTCGCGGGCGGCGGCGAGGATTTCCCGGGGTTTCAGGCAGTAGCGGCGGATGGTGCGGTTTGCGCTCTGCAAGCCGCAATAGCGGCAGTTGCGGCGGCAGACGTTGGAAAATTCGATGAGGCCGCGCACGAAGACGCGATTGCCCACGGCGTCGCGACACGCCTGCCGCGCCGCGTCTTTCAGTTCCGGCCACGGCGTGCGAAACAGGAGTTCCTTCACTTCCGCGCGTGTCATGCTGCGTGCCTCATGCGTGCGTCGTTGTCTCTCCGTGGCGGCGGGACCGCAGGGAAACCGTCTTTCCGTCTTTCCGCATGGCGCGGCGCCTGTCGGGAAAGAGGGGGGAGGGCGACGGGCGTCCTCCCCCGTTTGTTTGCGTGTACCGGGGGGGGCGGGATGACGAGTCCCGGCCCTGGAGCATTTTCAGTGTGAAACGCTATGCGTTTCAAACCATACGGCCTGTCGTTTCGCGGAAAACGCGCAGTTTTTCCGCTCACTTCGGGCCGGGCGGCGCTGTGCCGCCGCCGCGCGTTTCATCTTTTTCAAAGTTGAAACGCTCTAGACCTTTCCGGTTTTGGAGAAGTTCTCCACGGCGCGGGCGGCCTTTTTCGAAGGGGCCATGACGCCCGCGCCGCCGACGCAGCCGCCTTCGCAGGTCATGACTTCCACCAGATTGCCGGGACATTCGCCGGAGGCGTACTGCTTCAGCTGACGAAGACCCTTGAGGGAAAGGCCGTTGATGTACAGGGGTTTCACTTCGCAGCGATCGCCCACCAGCTTCTTCACGGCGGCGGCCACGCCCCCGGAAACGGCATAGCCGCGCCCTTCGCCGGACGCCCCGCCCAGAGGGGCTTCCGCGCATTCGGCGACATTGATGCCGCGGGCGCTGAAGAGCGCGCCCACCTCCTCGAACGTCAGGACATAATCCACCAGATCGTCGCGCAGACCTTCCTGGCGCTTGGCCACGCAGGGACCGATGAAGACCGTGATCGTCTTCTCGTGCCGTTCGCGGGCGATGACGGCGGCATAGTGCATGGGCGTCGGCGTTTCGGAGACGAAGGGCAGGAGTTCGGGCGCGTGACGGCGCACGGCCTCCACATAGGCCGGGCAGCAGGACGTTGTCATGAACTTGTCGCCCCGCGCCATGCGTTCCACGAATTCGTCGGCTTCGTGCTGCGAGGTCCGGTCGGCGCCTTCGGCCACTTCGATGACGTCGGAAAAGCCCAGTTCGCGCAACGCCGCGGCGATGCGTCCCGGGCCGCCTTCGTACTGGCCCACAATGGCGGGAGCCACCAGCGCGGTCACGTGCGCGCCTTCCTTGACGGCGCGAAGGACTTCCAGCACCTCGCGCCGCTCGATGACGGCCCCGAAGGGACAGGCCCGCATGCAGCGGCCGCAGCTGGTGCACTTGTCGAAGTCGATGATGGCGCGGCCTTCCTCGCCCTTGTGAATGGCCTGCACGGGGCAGGCGGCCTCGCAGGGAACATTGAGGTGCACAATGGCCTGATAGGGACAGGATTCCTTGCACAGACCGCAGTTGCGGCAGCGATCGGCGTCGATATAGGAACGTTCGTGCGCAAAGCTGATGGCGTTGAAGCGGCAGACGCTCTGGCAGGGGCGGGCCACGCAGGCCTGGCAGGCGTCGCTGACGAAATAGCGGGCCTTGAGGCAGCCGTGACAGGCGATGTCGCAGACGGTCAGGATGGGCCAGGTGGGCTTTCGGCGTTCAAGGGCCCGCGCGGCATATTCCTTCAGCGGGACGGATTCGTCCCGTTCTTCCTCAAGCCGGAAACCGAGCGCGCCGATGATGCGTTCGCGGATGACGGCGCGATCCTTGTAGACGCAGCAGCGGGTCGGGGTCTCGGTGCGGGGACGCATGAGAAAGGGGATCTTGTCCACGCTTTCTTCCAGCCGTCCTTCCCAGAAGGCGGAGGCGATGTGTTCAAGAACCGTCAGGCGCAAGGCGCTCGTGTTGTTGAGGGACTTTATGGGCATACGCTTCTCCTCTGGCGGGATGGTTCTTCGGTGAAACAGGCGGGCGGACGTCAGCAGTAGACGTCGCGCTGTCCGTCGCGGACCTTGAGCAGCAGGCGGTCGGAGGTTTGGCGGACGTCGTCGTCCATGTCCTCGAGGCAACGCGCAATGGCGTTTTCGCCCACGGCGCGGGTTGCGGGTGAGGCATAGTCCAGCAGGTATTCTTCAAAGGTGGACAGGGCGTTGGGCGTGCATTTGCGCCGGATGAGGCCGGGACGGGCCAGATCCATGAAATCCTTGCCCGTGCGACCCTTGCGGTAGCAGCCGGTGCAGAAGGAGGGAATATAGCCGCGTTCGGCAAGATCGGCGACGACTTCCTCAAGGCCGCGGCAATCGCCCCGGCGGAACTGGGCGGCATCGAAATCCGTATTGTCGTCGTTTTCGTCGGCGGCCTCGGCGTAGCCGCCGGGACTGGTGCGGCTTCCCGCGGAAATTTGCGAAACGCCCAGCTCCAGGGCCCGTTGACGCAGGGGCGCGCTTTCGCGCGTGGAAAGGATGATGCCCGTATAGGGCACGGCCAGGCGCAGCACGGCCACGAGCAGCAGAAAATCGTCGTCGCCCAGCGGATGAGGCGGCCGCAGGGCCATGTCCGAACCGGCGGCGGGTTCCATGCGCGGCACGCTGATGGTGTGGCAGCCGACGCCGAAGCGCTCTTCCAGATGGGCGATGTGGGAGAGCATGGCCAGCGTTTCAAAGCGCCAGTCGTAAAGGCCGTAAAGCAGTCCCATGCCTACGTCGTCGATCCCGGCCAGCATGGCCCGGTCGAAGGAGGAGGCCCGCCAGTCGAAATCCCGCTTGGGCCCGGCAAGGTGAACCTCGGCGTAGGTGGGGCGATGGTAGGTTTCCTGGAAAAGCTGGAAGGTGCCGATATGCCGTTCGCCGAGGCGGCGGAAATCCTCCACGGACAGGGGCGCAAGATTGACGTTGACGCGGCGGATGGACGCGCCGTTTTCCCGCGCGGCATACACCGTGTCGATGGTTTCCAGCACGTAGTCGATGCCGGAGCCGGGATAGGCCTCCCCGGCCACGAGCAGCAGGCGCTTGTGCCCCTGCCGCAAAAGGATGCGCGTTTCGGCGTCAATCTCCTGCATGGAAAGGGCGCGGCGACGCACGGCGTTGTTGCGGCGGCGGAACGCGCAGTAGAGGCATTCGTTGGAACAGAGGCTGGAGAAGTACAGCGGAGCGAACAGCACCACGCGCTTGCCGTAAATGCGCTCCTTGACGCGCGCAGCCGCGAGAAAGATGCGCTCCCGGAGTTTGGGATCGCGCACGGCCAGCAGGGCGGCCGCGTCTTCCATGCTCAGTCCGCGCAGCTCTTCGGCCTTGGCCAGCGTCTCCGTCACCAGCCCGGTATCCTCGATGCCGCGGGCTTCCAGAACGGCCGTTATGTGGTTCTCGTCCAGCCAGACGGCTTTGGTATCCGCATCCATGGCGCAACCTCTGCTATGATTGTTTGATTAAACAATGAATGCTAAAGTATAGTCTTTTTGTCAGAAAAGCGCAATCGTTTTGGCGGGACGGTCGCAGCCGGGCGCGACGATTCCGGGCATCGGCAGCGGTAATTTCACCTGAAACTTGACAAAGTCAATTCTTAATAATAATTTTTACTAAAATAATGGAGTGGAGATATGTCCCAAACGCAAACACGCATGACGCGACAACGTGCCGTCATTCTGGAGGAATTGAGAAAGACGACCACCCACCCCACAGCGGACGAGCTTTACGGCAAGGTACGCGAGCGCCTGCCGCGCATCAGCCTCGGGACGGTGTACCGTAATCTGGATTTTCTTGCCGACAGCGGAGAAATCCGGCGGCTGGAGGCTGCGGGCACGACCAAGCGTTTTGACGGGAATATGGTGGATCATCAGCATGTCCGTTGCCTGTGCTGCGGACGGATAGGCGATATCATGTCCCCCCTGCCGACGCCTCCGGTTTCGGGCATGCATGTGCCGGGTTTTGCGGAAGTCCGCAGCGCCCGCATCGAATTCGACGGTATATGCGAGCAGTGCGCGGCGGCGCGACGTCAGTGATTGAAGGAACGTCCGCTTGCTGGTATGCTGCTTTCCGGCAGGAAGGACTGCCGTATCTGCAAGGAGGAAATTATGGCGGATCCCAAGGATATGTGGCGTTGTCAGATGGTGAACTGCGGCTATGTCTATGATCCCGACAAGGGGGATCGGCGGCACAAGATTCCGGCCGGAACCAAGTTCGAGGATTTGCCGGATGACTGGAAATGTCCGGTATGCGGGGCGGCCAAGAAGAGCTTCCGCCGTCTTTCGGACGAAGTCTAGAGCAATTTCAGTTTGAAACGCGTTGCGTTTCAAACCATACGGCCCGTTGTTTCGCGGAAAGCGTGATTTTTCCGCCCGCTTCGGGCCGGGCGGCATAGCGCCGACATTCCCTGATCGCAGATCCTGGGGTAGCGTCCCTCCGTATCGTGGCAGCCTGAAACGGTTGTCGCGGTGCGGGAGAGCGTCTTTCCCCGGCATTTTTTTAGAGCGTTTCACCTTTTTCAAAGGTAAAACGCTCTAAAGATACAACGCTCATGACGCGCCGTCGGGGGACGGGGATGCAGGTCTTGTCCCGCGCGTCACCGTTCCCCGTCACCCTCCTGAAAAAAGCGCGCTGGGGGAGGGGCCCAGCCTTTTCACAGCTTTCCACACTCCCTGCCGAAGTGTCGTCTTACCCGCGGGCAATGGCGGCATAGACGGCGTGGGCGGCGCTGACGAGATCGTCGGGAGCCAGCAGCAGCTGCACGCCGCGCTGTCCGGCGCTGACGTAGATGCGCTCCTGAAGGATGGCGCTTTCATCCAGAAAGACGGGATAGGCCTTTTTGGCGGCCAGCGGCGAACAACCGCCGCGAATATAGCCTGTCAGCGGCTGCACTTCCTTGAGATGCACCATTTCCACGTGCTTGTTGCCGGAGGCCGCGGCCAGCGCCTTGAGGTCCAGCTCGGCGGCGGCGGGAATGCAGGCCATGAGGACGCCGCTCCTGTCGCCGCGCGCCACGAGCGTCTTGAAAACCTGTTCCTCCGGCGCGCCGAGCTTGCGCGCCATGGCCGCGGCCGACAGATCGTCGAGGTCCACCTCGGCCTGATGCAGCTCATAGGCGATGCCCAGCGTATCCAGCAGGCGCGCGGCGTTGGTCTTGGCGATGCCCTTGCTCATGCGTTTTCCTCCCCTGATGCGTCATTGCAGGCGCACAGATCCGTAATGACGCCGCGCGTTGCGGCATCGTCGCGGCTGCGGCGTTCGGCCAGCCGCGACAGGAGGTCGTCGACGGCCCGGTCAAGCGCCGCAAGATCGCCGCTGTTGTCCAGTACGAAGTCGGCGGCGGCTTCCTTGCGTTCCGCAGGCCATTGCCAGGATTCGATGAGGGCGCTTTTTTCGTCGGTCCAGCCGCGATTGTCGGACAGCCGGGCGAAGCGGGCGGCCTGCGGGCAATGGATGGCGACGGCCGCGGGCTGCGGTGTGAACGCGCCGTTATGCCAGCCGCATTCATAATAGAGGGGAATTTCCGCTACGGCGCAGGTTTCGCCGCGCGCTTCCGCGTCTTCCCAGAAGCGTTCGACGGCGTCCCGCACCAGGGCGTGGGACAGATCCTCCACGTCGCGGCGCGCTTCCGGGCGGTCGTGAAACAGCGCCAGAAGCGCGTTTTTATCGACGCCGCCCCGGTCGTCAAGCAGATCCGGCCCCCAGCGACGGGCGATATGATCGGCGGCGTCGCCTCCCGGCGCGTACAGTTCCGCAACAAGGGCGTCCGCGCTGATCATGGGAACGCCCCTTTTCCGCAGCGCCGCGCCCACGGCGGATTTGCCGCTTCCGGGATTGCCGGTCAGGACGATGCGCTGCATGCGGCGGGCGTTGACGACGGCCGCTTCAAGAAAGTCCGGCGGCGGCGGGCAGCAGAAGCGCATGTCTTCTCCCGTCTGCGGGTGCCGGAAATGCAGACGCCAGGCGTGCAGCATCTGGCGCGGGGCGCGGCGGGCCGTTTCGGCCGGCGCGTAGAGGGCGTCGCCCAGCAGGGGATGCCCCGTATGCGCCATGTGGACGCGGATCTGATGCGTGCGCCCCGTGTGGATGCGGACGGCCAGCAGCGAGAAGGCGTTGTCGGGACTGCTCCAGAGCCTATCCCATTCCGTATGCGCGGGTTTGCCGCCGCGCGATTCCGGCACGACCGCCATCTTGATCTTTACGGTCGGATGACGGCCGACGGGCTCCCGGCAGACGCCGTGCGCTTCGGGCACGCCCCGCACCAGCGCCAGATACCGCTTGTGGACGTCCCGCCGGGCAAAGGCGTCGCTCAGGGCAAGGCGGGCGGCTTCATCCAGCGCCACCAGCAGCAGCCCGCTGGTATCCTTGTCCAGGCGATGCACGATGCCGGGGCGCAGCCCCTCCTGTTGCGCCAGCTGCGGAAAGTGTCCCAGCAGCCGCTGCACCAGCGTTCCCGAAGGGCAGGAAGGGCAGGGATGCACGGTCAGACCGGCGGGCTTGCGGCAGACCAGCATATGCGCGTCGTGCCAGATGACGTCGACGTGACCTTCTTCCGCCTCCAGCCGCGTGACGGCCGCCGGAGGCGTAAAGCGTATTTCCTGTCCCTCTTTCATCTTGCGGGACACGGCGGTTTCCGGCAGGCCGTCCACAAGACAGCCTCCGGCCTCCACGGCCTTTTGCACGGCCCCGCGCGAGCGATCGGGCACGGCGTCGCTGAGAATGCGATCCAGCCTTTGCCCGGCCCGGGCGGCATCCACAATCAGCGTTATCTCCATGTCAGTCCCTGTCGCCCGGCAGTGTGGAAATCTTGCGAATCCGATCTACAAAGGTCTTCTTGCGGTACAGGCTGGGCAGTTCCGCGCCGGGCGTGATGGATGTCACCACGGCGCGCCCGATGATGAAACGGTCGTTGTCGTCGTCGCCGTTGACGACGCGCACGCCCCAGGCATTGTGAAAGATGGCGGGGCGACCGTTGTACGGTCCCACGTAAAGCATGATGTGGCCGCTCATCCAGACCAGCGAAAGGAACGGGCTTCCATGCTCCAGTATGGCGCGTTCCTTTTCTCCGGGCGTCATGCCCTCAAGGGAAAACTGCGTGCCCGTGCGGCACTGCGCCAGCGAATTGCGCGGAAGCCAGATACCGAAGGGCGTGAACAGTTCCCGCGTCAGGGCGGAGCAGTCCCGGTTGCCGAAAGTGCCGCCCCAGCCGTAGCGCTGTCCCATCATGACGTTGCCCAGCCGCGCCACGGCATCGGGGGTGAGGCGCAGGGGTTTGGGCGCGGCGTCCCGGACGGACAGGCTGGACTGCGTCAGGCGGGCGCGGCCGTCGGGGCCCTTTTCCGGCGTCAGAATGGCCCAGCGGGGTTCCGGCGGCGTTGTTTCGGTCGCTTTTTTGCCGTCTGCGGGCGGCGCGGGCGGGGTGAACGGCGTGGAGGAGGCCAGCGGCAGGATTGCGCCTATATGGGCATAGCCCGTCTGGGTTCCGTCAAGACGAACCTTGTCGTTGAGTACGGCCGCAAACGGACCGCGACGATAACGGTTCTGAAAGGCTTCGTCGGCAAGGGCCACGTCCCGGGCGTCCACCCAGCCGGCGGCCACGGGGGTTTCCACATAGTACCATTGCCCGTCGCGGCTGCGGTGGGCGAGCAGCAGCGGCGTCCCTACCGGCAGCAGGGAATACTGATTATAGTCGAAGGGATTGGCGCGCGGATCGGGCGTGGGTTCTGAATAGCGCGGCATATGGGTGGGAATTTCCCGCAGGTCCGTATAGCGCACGGTTACGGCGGCGGCGCTCATGGACGGGAAGTGCGCGCTGTCGGCATTGCGGGCAATGGCGTCCCATTCTTCCTGTGTCCAGCGGACATCGTCATACTTGTAGCCCCGCGCCTTGCGCAGGGGGGCGTTCATTTCCCGCCGCTTGACGCTGGTTTTCGTCATGTCCCACGGGCCGAAGAAAATGCGGTTAAAGCGGGCGTCCTGTATTTGCTGTTCCTGTTCCGTCAACAGGGGCGTGTTGCCGCCCGCCTTGCGGGCAAAGGGCGTCAGATCCTGGGGGAAGGTTTGCAGATCGCGGATGGTGCCCATCCATTCGGGCGTTTCTCCCTCGCGGGTGGGGACCTTGCGCTTGCTGCCGCAGCCTGCCGTCATGGCCAGCGCCATGCACAGCAGCAGGCAGCCCAGCCGCATGGACAATCGGGAATCCATGAAAACCTCCTTATGGCCTGTGTTCCCTCTGAAAAAGCGCGTTGGGGGAAGGATA
>CAJMRA010000008.1 GCA_905215675.1 uncultured bacterium
GCTAGCTAAGGGGGTTTCCTTCCCCCCAGAAAAACGAAATTACTCTACTGCCCCTCGCTGTCGTGTTCTTCCAGCTCATCGTCGGCCTTGTAGCTGCCGACGTCGCGGGTACCGTTCATATAGGCGCGGTATTCGGCCACCACGGCGGCGAATTCCTTTGCCCGCTTGCGGGGCACGCCCGGCGCGCGGGGATTGACCGCCTTGGTGGGATCAATGAACTTTCCGTTCTGCTTGATGCGGAAATCCAGATGGGGCCCGGTGGAAAGACCGGTACTGCCCACATAGCCGATGACCTGCCCCTGTCGCACGCTGACGCCGCTGCGAATGCCGCGCGCATAGCCGGACAGGTGATTGTACATGGATTCCAGACTCTGGTGATGGCGGACGATAATCTGATTGCCGAAGCCCCCGGCACGCCCGGCCTTGATCACCTTGCCGCTGCCCACGGCCATGACGGGCGTGCCCGAGGGCGCGCCGTAATCAACGCCCAGATGGGGACGGCTGTACCCCAGAATGGGATGCTTGCGGCTGTTGGTGAAGCGGGATGTCACGCGGGTGATGGGCAGAGGCGCCTGCAGCAGGGTCTTGCGCAGGCTCTCGCCCGCGGCATTGTAGAAATGTCCTTCGCGCTCGTTGCCGGTGCGGAACAGGAAGGCCTCAAAGGTCTTGCCCTTGTTGGTGAAGGAGGCGGCCAGCACCTTGCCGTAGCCCTTGTATTCGCCTTCCCGGTAGAGCTTTTCCACCAGGACGCGGAAGCTGTCGCCTTCCTGCAAATCGCGGATGAAGTTGATTTCCGCGGCAAAAAGATTGGCGATACGCAAGGCCAGCTGCGGGCCTTCGCCCATGTCGGCCACGGCGCTGAAAAGATCGCTGGCAATGACGCCTTCCACAAAGCTGAGACGCGTTTCATAGGGGATGGTTTCCAGACGGGCGACGGGATCGTCCAGTCCCTCCACCACCAGCCGACGCCGATCGTCTATTTCGTATTCAAAGCGCTTGACGCGCCCCGTGGCGGCGTCCGTCACCACGGCGTAGGCCTGTCCCGCCCGGAATTTGCGCAAGGAAAAAACCTGCTGGGCCGCTCTCAGATAATGCCGGGTTTCCCCGGTGCCGACGCTGCCCAGCAGCTCCCCGACGGTATCGCCCTTTTCCACCGTGCCCTTGCGCACGGTATCGCCTTCCGGGGTCACAATCTCCGCCGTTGCCTCCTTTCTGGAAACGGCGTCGGGGGCGTCCTGCGTTTCGGTATCCCGGCTGTGCGGATCAGGGGGCGCGTCGCCCGCCTCCATGACGTCGCTTTCGGGCGCACGCCGACTTTCCGGTTCAGACAGCGGCGCGTCGTCCGGCGTTTCCACCGCGACCGAAGCATTTCCCGAAGGAGCGTCCAGCGCCGGAGAAAGCGCCACGCCGGGATCGCGTCCGGGGCGTTCTATCCAGACGACGGCCAGCGCCGCGACAAGCAGCAAAAGAAAGAACAGTTTTTTCATGGAACGTCAAAAAGACCTCGCGGCCCATGCCCGGCGGCAGGGCCGTCATGTTGTTTTCTCGGAGCATTTTCTCTTTATCCCGAGCGGACGGACTTTGTCCAGAAGGCGGAAAACGGACTTTTTCCAGACTTGTTTAATCGGGCGTTTTATGGCATAAAAAACCGCTTGCGCACACTGTGTCCGGCGTCCCCGGACGGCGCGTTTTCCCTGCCCCGGAAGCGCCGGCGCGCGCCGGTGGCGAAGCTTGAAAACCATGCTGAAAAATGCCTTGCGCCATAGCCTGCATCTGCCTGCCGAATCCGATGACGCTCCGGCCTGGCTGGACTGCCTCGCCGTCGAGGACAGAGGCGATGTCGTGCGCGTGGTATTTCCCCATGCCTATTTCGGCGTCTATTTTGCCCCTTATCGCGAACGCTTTGAACAGGCTTTGCGGCGGGCGCTCGCACGCGATCCCCTGCGGATACGCTACGACGTCCGTCTTGCGGGGCGACGTCGGGCGCGCCCTGCCGTACCGGCGCATGCCGCGTCACCGGCGGACAGGGAACAGAATTTCGCGTCGTTTCTGCATAATGACAAAAATGCCCTTGCCGTCGCCGCCACGCGCCTCATGCTGCGCGCCGACGCGGCCCCGCGCCTTCTTGTGCTGTACGGGGAATCGGGAACGGGCAAAAGCCATTTGCTGCATGCCCTGCATCACGACTTGCGCGCCGCGGAGTACCGCGTCGCCGCATTCAGCCTCGCCCGGCGGGAAGACGTCGGCTACCCATGGGAAAGTTCCCCGGAAGCCTTCTGGCAGGGCTGCGACGCGCTGTTGCTCGACGATGTGCACGCCGCCCTGGACAACGGAGCGCGCTGCCGCGCCCTGACGGCCTGTATGGATGTCGCCGCCCGGCATGACAAACGGCTGGCGCTGGCCCTTACCGGCTCGGCGCGCCGTCTGGAAGACGCCCCCGCGGCCCTGCGGACCCGCCTGGAAGCCGGGCTGCTGTTCGAGCTGCTCCCGCCCGATGTGGACGTACGGCTGCGCTATGTGCAGCGCGCCTGCCGGGAAGGCAATCTGCCCCTGTCCTCGTCGGCCATGATGCGCATGGCCCGGAGCTGCGGGCATGTTCGTCGCCTGCAGGGTCTGCTGCGTAAGCTGCGTACCCTGACCGACGTACGGGGACACGTGCCGACGGAACAGGAACTGGATGACCTGCTGCATGATACGGGCGCCCGGCGTCGGGATCACAGGGACGTCATGGAAGCCGTGGCGCGTCGCTACGGCCTGCATGCCGACGAGCTGACCGGCGACGGACGCCGTCCGCAACAGACGCTGGCCCGGCAGATAGCCATGTATGTCTGCCGCCGGAGTCTGGGCCTTTCCTACCCGGAAATCGGCCGCGCCTTCGGCGGAAGGGATCATAGTACCGTCATCCATGCTGTTAAAAAGATTGAAAAAATTCTCGTTAATGACAAAAATGTCCGCGATCTTGTCGCGAGCGTGACCACAAGCGCATCAAAGTGACGGGCCCTCCGGGCGGAACGGGCGTCCTGTAGGAAACCTTCCCCGGCCGTTTCCGGAAACGTCGATGAAATATGCAATAAAAAAAGCATGTTGCATGACTTAGCGACATAGCTTCAGACCTCAATAACAATAAGGAAAAAATATATGAAATTTGCAGTAAACAAGGAGCATATCATCGAGGGCCTGCAAAAGGCGGCGGCCATCATACCCAGCAAGGCGGGAGCGGCCTATCTGCGATCCATCTGGCTCAGGGCCGAGGAAGGACGTCTGGCCGTCATGAGCACCGACGCGAACATCGAGTTCACCGGACGGTATCCTGCCGAGGTCGGCGAAGGCGGTCTTATCGGCGTACAGGGACGCGCCTTTGTGGATCTGGTGCGTCAGCTGCCGTCGGGCGTCCTGCATTTTTCGCTGGACGAGGCCTCGGGCAATCTGCTGCTGGAACAGGGACGCCGATCCTACAAGCTGCCCGTCAGCGGCGCGGAATGGTTTCAGAACTTTTCCGAATTTCCCTCGGAAAACGCCGTCACCTGGTCCGGCGACTTTCTTCAGGACCTTCTGGATCGCGTGGTGTTCTGCATCAGCGACGACGACACCATGGACGCCATCGCCTGCCTGTATCTGAAACCGACGGCGGAAGGGCGCATCGACGTCTGCGGGCTGAACGGGCATCAGTTCGCGCTGGTGTCCTTCGTGCATGACGAACTGGCCGCGCGCCTGCCCCCGGAAGGCGTTCTCATTCAGAAGAAATATTTGCAGGATTTGAAGAAATGGCTCGGCGTTGACGAGATCGAACTGAATCTTACCGACAAGCGCCTGTACCTGCGCACCATCAACGGCGACGAAAGCCTGAGCCTGCCGCGCGCCGGGCACGAATATCCCGACTACAACGTGTTTCTCGACAAGCTCAACGGCGAGGATGTCAGCACCCTGCTGGTGGATCGCAAGGAAGCCATGGAGGCGCTGGGACGCATCCAGATTTTCAATACGGAAAGCGACCGCTGCGCCTATCTGGACCTCGGCGACGCCGAGGCCCGCATCACCGCCCAGGGGCAGGACGTGGGCTCGGCCTGCGAAAATCTGGAAGTGACCTTCCGGGGCGACGTGCGCCGCATCGCCTTTCCGACGCGCAACCTGATGGACGTGCTGTCGCATTTCTCGTCCGCGCAGGTACGGATGATCATGACCGGCGCGGAAGGTCCCTGCGGCATCCGCGGCGAGGAAGACCCCGACTATACCGTCATCATCATGCCCATGAAAATTTCCGAAACCACCTACTATAGCGAGGAAGACGTCTAATGGCTCCTGAAAGCAGCGGAAGCTATAACGCCTCGTCCATCACGATTCTGGAGGGCCTTGCGGCTGTTCGCAAGCGCCCGGCCATGTATATCGGCTCCACGGACGTGCGCGGTCTTCACCACCTGGTTTACGAGGTGGTGGACAACTCCATCGACGAAGCCATGGCGGGCTTCTGCACGCAGATCGTCGTCACCCTGCACGCCGACAACAGCGTGACCGTACGCGACGACGGACGCGGCATTCCGGTGGACATTCACCCCAAGGAAGGGGTGCCCGCGGTTCAGGTTGTCATGACCAAGCTGCATGCGGGCGGCAAGTTCGACAACACCAGCTACAAGGTTTCCGGCGGTCTGCACGGCGTGGGCGTCTCCTGCGTCAACGCGCTGTCGGAAAGTCTCACGGTGACGGTGCGCCGCGACGGCAAACGCTATCGGCAGCACTATGCGCGCGGCGTGCCGCAGGACGAGCTGACCTTCATCGGCGAGGCCGAAGGCCACGGCACGACCGTCACCTTCAAGCCCGACGAGGAAATTTTCGAGGTTCTGGAATTTTCCTACGATACCCTGCGCAAGCGTTTTGAGGAACTGGCCTACCTGAACAGGGGCCTGACCATCCAGTGCATCGACGAGCGCACCGGGGAGGAACACGTTTTTCACGCCGAAGGCGGTATCCGCCAGTTCGTCAATGATCTGAACGACGGGGACCCGGGCATCCATCCCATTATCGACGGCGAAGGCGTCGTGGACAATGTGACGGTGGATTTCGCCCTGCAGTACAACGCCGGCTACAAGGAAAACATCCATACGTTCGCCAACAATATCCGCACGGCGGAAGGCGGTACGCATCTGGTGGGCTTCCGTACGGCGCTGACGCGGGCCATCAACGGCTATGTCAAGAATCAGCCCGATCTCGTCAAGAAGCTGAAAGGCACGGCCCTGTCCGGCGACGACGTGCGCGAGGGCCTGACGGCCGTGATCAGCGTCAAGCTGCCGCAGCCGCAATTCGAGGGACAGACCAAGACCAAGCTGGGCAACAGCGAGGTCGCGGGCATCGTCGCCGGCGTGGTCTACGACCGCTTGACGAACTATTTTGAAGAAAATCCCAAGGATATCCGTCTCATCGTCGAAAAGGCCATGGATGCGGCCCGCGCCCGCGACGCGGCCCGTCGCGCCAAGGAGCTGGTGCGGCGCAAGGGGGCGCTCACGGACAACGCCCTGCCGGGCAAGCTGGCCGACTGCCAGAGCAAGGACCCGGCGGAATCCGAGCTGTTCATCGTGGAAGGCGATTCCGCCGGCGGTTCCGCCAAGCAGGGGCGCAATCCCCGGAATCAGGCCATCCTGCCCCTGCGCGGCAAGATTCTCAATACCGAGCGCACGCGCTTCGACAAGATGCTGGCCAACAAGGAAGTCAAGAACCTGATTACCGCCATGGGCGCGGGCATCGGGGAGGAAGATACGGATCTGGAGAAGCTGCGCTATCACAAGATCATCATCATGACCGATGCCGACGTGGACGGCGCGCATATCCGTACGCTGCTCCTGACGTTCTTTTTCCGTCAGTATCAGGAAATGGTGGAACGCGGCTTCGTGTACATCGCCCAGCCGCCCCTGTACCGGGCGCACAATGCCCGCTTTGAAAAGTTCATCAAGGACGACGCCGAACTGAATGATTTTCTGCTCAGGCGGATCAGCGAGGACGTCGTCATCGAGGCGGCCAACGGACGCGCCTACACCGGCGGGGAACTGCTGCGGCTGATGGCGCTGGTGGAAAAGCTCGACATCCGGGTGCGGGACGCCGAAAGCACCGGCATGCCCCGGGCGCTCTTCCTGGCCCTGACGACCTACGGACAGGCCGTGACGGGGAGCATGTTCGAGCAGGAAGACCCGGAGCTGACAAGCTGGATTGCCGGACACGGCTACAGCCTGCGCCTTGATCGGGAGGAAGCCGAGGACGGGGATACGCGTCTTTTTGTCACCTTCGAGAACGAAGGCAGCCACCATACCCGGCGCGGCATGGAGTTTTTTGCCTCCAAGCTGTACCGGCAGACCTGGCAGCTTTTCGAGGAGCTGCGGACGGAGTGCGGCGGTCTGTCCTTCACGCTGCGGCGCAAGGACGGTACCAGTCTGGCGCTGGACGATGTGTTCGCGCTCTTGCAGACCACGCTGGAGGAAGCGCGCAAGGGCATCAACATCCAGCGGTACAAGGGTCTGGGCGAAATGAATCCCGAACAGCTCTGGACCACGACCATGAATCCCGACAATCGCGTGCTGCTGCAAGTTTCGGTGGAGGATGCCAACGAGGCGTCGGAAGCCTTTGAGGAACTGATGGGGGATCGCGTGGAGCCGCGCCGCGCCTTCATCGAACGAAACGCCCTGAGCGTGCAGGATCTGGATATTTAGAGCGTTGAAACGCAACGCGTTTCAAACTGAAATTGCTCCAGGGCCTGTCAACACGAATATTTCTATTTATTTCAGATAAATAGAAAATGTAGGCGGCACATACCCTTTGAAAAGGACTTGCCACCTGGCCTGTGCCCCCTTTGAAAAAGCGCGTTGGGGGAAGGATGGGGGGCCTGGGGGGAAGGGAACCCCCTTGTGCGCTAGCCAAGGGGGTTCCCTTCCCCCCGGAAGAACGATTTAGTGTTAACACGCCCTCGCCGGGGCGATCCCCGTGATTGCCGTCCCGGGGCGCTTATGGACGTTGCACCTTCTTTTTTCTTACATACAGAGGCCCCATGTCTGAGCAACTGGAACAAGCACAGCCGAAAGTCAGCATTGAAAAGGAATTGCGCCAGTCCTATCTGGAGTATTCGCTTTCGGTCATCATAGGGCGCGCCATTCCCGACGCGCGCGACGGCCTGAAGCCCGTACACCGGCGGATCATGTTTGCCCAGTACGAGCTTGCCAACAGTTACAACCGGCCGCACAAGAAGTCGGCCCGCATCGTCGGCGACGTCATCGGTAAATATCACCCGCACGGCGACTCCGCCGTATACGACGCGCTGGTGCGCATGGCGCAGGACTTTTCCATGCGCGATCCGCTGGTGGACGGGCAGGGCAACTTCGGTTCGCTGGACGGCGACCCCGCCGCGGCCATGCGTTATACCGAAGTGCGCATGTCGCGCCTTGCGGGTGAGTTCCTTGCCGATCTGGACAAGGAAACCGTCGATTTCCTGCCCAACTACGACAACACCCTGCAGGAACCTTCGGTACTGCCCACCAAGGTGCCCAATCTGCTGCTCAACGGTTCGTCGGGCATCGCCGTGGGCATGGCCACCAATATTCCGCCGCACAACCTGGGCGAACTCTGCGACGCGCTCAAGTATCTGCTGGAGCATCCGCAGTGCAGCGTCGAGGACCTGATGGAATTCATCAAGGGGCCGGATTTCCCCACGGCGGGCTTTGTCTATGCGGGCAAGGGCCTGCACGACGCCTACAGCACCGGACGCGGCACCGTGAAGGTGCGCGGCCGCGTGGAGGTGGAGGAGCGCAAGAAGGGCCTTCAGGCCGTGGTGATCAGGGAAATTCCCTTCGGGCTCAACAAGTCCGCCCTGGTGGAAAAAATCGCGGCGCTGGTCAACGAACGGAAGATCGACGGCATTGTGGACTTGCGCGACGAGTCGGATCGCAAGGGCATACGCATCGTGGTCGATCTCAAGCGCGGCGTCATTCCCGAGATCGTCATCAATCAGCTCTACAAGTACACGCCGCTGGAAACCAGCTTCGGGATCAACATGCTGGCCGTGGTGGACAACCGGCCGGTACTGCTCAATCTCAAGACGGCCCTGTCCTGCTTTGTGGATCATCGCCGGGAGGTGGTCATCCGGCGAACCCGTTTCGATCTGCGCAAGGCCGAAGCCCGCGCCCATATTCTGGAGGGGCTGCGGCTGGCCATAGACCACATCGACGAGGTGGTGGCGCTCATCCGCGCGGCGGCCAGTCCCGACGCGGCCCGCGCGGCGCTGATGGAACGCTTTTCCTTTTCCGAAGTGCAGGCCCGCGCCATTCTTGACATGCGCCTGCAACGCCTGACGGGCCTGCAGCGCGACGAACTCATGAACGAGTACAAGGACCTGCTGCAAAAAATCGAATTCTACAAGTCCATTCTGGGCAATCCCAGTGTGCTGCGCAGCGAAATGGAGCGGGAAATTGCGGAAATCCGCGCCGCCTTCGCCTCGCCGCGCCGTACCGAGGTGGTGGCCGAAGCGCTCAACGGCATTGATATCGAGGACCTCATTCCCGACGACGAAGTGGTCATCACGCTTTCGCGTCGCGGCTACATGAAGCGTACGCCGCTGGAAAACTATCAGCAGCAGAAGCGCGGCGGCAAGGGAATTGCCGCCCTGCACACGTCCGAGGACGACTACGTGCAGGAGTTCCTGACGACGACGAATCATCAGTATCTCTGCCTGTTCACCAACAAGGGGCGCATGCACCAGCTCAAGGTGCATCAGGTGCCCGAGGGCAGCCGCACGGCCAAGGGCGTGCATATCAACAATCTGCTGCCGCTGGAGGAAGGCGAGTGGGTGACCACGGTGCTGGCCCTGCGCGAATTTGCCGAGGACAAGTATTTTCTCTTTGTCACCCGGCGGGGCATGGTCAAGCGTTCCTCCGCGTCGCTGTATGCCCGTTGCCGCAAGACCGGCCTCATGGCCGTGGGCCTGCGCGAGGATGACGAACTGGTCGTCGTGCGTCCCATCCGCGAGGACAGCCATATTGTCCTTGCCACGGCGGACGGCATCGCCATCCGCTTTTCCTGCCGCGACGTGCGGCCCATGGGCCGCGTGGCCACGGGCGTCAAGGGTATTGCCCTGCGTCGTCAGGACTTCGTCGTTGCCGGCGTCATTCTCAAGGAAAGCGATCAGACCACGGAGATCATGTCCATTTCCGCCAACGGCTACGGCAAGCGCACGCGGGTGGACCTCTATCGCTTGCAGTCGCGCGGCGGCAAGGGCATCATCAATTTCAAGGTGACGGGCAAGACAGGTCCCGTGGTCGGCGCCATGCCCGTGCATGACAACGACGGTCTGATTCTGCTGACTTCCGCCAACAAGGTTGTGCGTATCGGCGTGGAAGATGTGCGCAGCAAGGGCCGCGCGACCATGGGCGTCATGCTGGTGCGCCTTGACGAAGGCGCGCGCGTGGTCGGCTTCGATCGCGTGGATGAAGGCGGACAGACCGGGCGCGCCTTTGATGCGGAGGACGACGGAGAAGACGACGCGCCGACGCCGGAGCCCGCGGCGGCGGAAACGCCGTCCGAAACTCCGTCCGAAACGCCGGAGGCATAGCCCATGCGGGCGGTGCTGGCGGGCGTTCTCTGCTGTGCGACGCTGCTGTGCGCCTGCCGTGCTCCCGTGGAGGACGGCGACGATTTGCAGGCGGCCCGCACGGCCATGGCCGAACGTCAGTGGTCGCGGGCGGAACGCCTGCTCGGCCGGTATCTGCGGGAGGAACGGAAGCCGGAACAGCGCTGGCAGGCATGGATTGCCCTGCTGACGGTTCTGGAAGCCGGCGGCGATACGCGCACAAGCCTTGACTATCTGGACGCCATGCTGGAAGAATTCGCCGATGACGACGCCAGAAGCCGGGAGATTCTGTTCCGTATCGGTCGGCTGAACGAGCGGCTGCGCCGTTACGACAGGGCGGCGGATGCCTGGAACGCCTATCTCAATGTGCCGGGCCTGAAGCCCGGGGAGAGTCTGTACGGGTACCGCCGTCTGGGGGCCATGCTGTTTCATCTGCGCCGTTTCGAAGCGGCGGAGGAGGCCTTGCAGCAATGCCTTGCCCTGCCGCTGGCCGACGAGGAAAAAAGCATGTGTACCTATGATCTGGCGGATCAGTATCTGGCGCGCGGCAGCTGGAACGAGGCCGCGGATCTGGCCCGGCAGATTGTGGACGACGAACCGCAGGGAGAATTGCGGGCTCTGGCCGGTTTCGTGCTGGCCGACGCCCTGGAGCAGCTCGGCAGGAACGGTGAGGCTCTGGCGCAGTTCGAGGCCATACGCGACAGCTATCCCAACCCCGGCGTCATCGACAATCGCATTGCGTATTTGAAGAAAAGAGTAAAAAAATGAACGTGACGGCGGCACGCCTAGAGCAATTTCAGTTTGAAACGCTGCGCGTTTCAAACCATACGGCCTGTCGTTTCGCGGAAAAAGCGCGGTTTTTCCGCTCACTTTGGGCCGGGCGGCGCCGTGCCGCCGCCTCGCGTTTCACCTTCTGAAATTGCTCCAGCACGCGCCGCAACGGGGTCGGCCCCTGTCCGGCGAACTTCGACTGGTGCGGGAAAAAGGGCTGAAGCGGGGCGCGGCTGCGCGCCGGGAGCGGGGATTCTTTCCCGGAAAGCGATCACTAAACTTGTTTCAAAGGAGGGCCTTCGCAGCCGGATGCGAAGGCAGCGGGGAAACCATGATCAAGCACGAATGCGGCTTATTCGGCATTTACGGACATGAGGACGCGGCCCGTCTGACCTATTTCGGCCTGTACGCCCAGCAGCACCGCGGACAGGAAAGCGCGGGCATCATCACGCGCGATGCGGGCGGCATGCACGAGCACAAGGGCATGGGACTCGTGCCCGACGTGTTCACGGAAGCCGATCTTCAGGGACTGACCGGCGAAATTGCCGTGGGTCATGTGCGCTATTCCACCACCGGGCGTTCCTATCTGCGCAATGCCCAGCCTTTCCTTGCCCATTACAAGGGCAAGGATATTGCCGTGGCGCACAACGGCAATTTGACCAATACCGAAGCGCTGCGCGCGGAACTGGAAAACGAGGGCGCGATCTTTTCCACCACCAACGATACGGAAGTGTTCATGCACCTGCTGGTGCGCGCCCTCCGGCACAAGGACCTGCCCGACGCCGTGCGCGAGGCCTGTTCGCGCGTGCGCGGCGCGTACTGCCTGCTGGTCCTGTGCGACGACGTCATGGTGGCGGTGCGGGACCCCTTCGGCTTTCATCCCCTGGCGCTGGGGCGTCTTGACGGCGCGCCGGTCTTCGCGTCCGAGACCTGCGCCTTTGATCTGCTGGAGGCCGATTACGAGCGCAGCATTGCGCCGGGCGAAATCTATATCGTGGACGGGCAGGGCGAGCACAGCGAAAAGCTGGAAGGACCCCTGCCGGAAAAACCGCGTCAATGCATTTTTGAACTGGTCTATTTTGCCCGCCCGGACTCCTATATCTTCAATGAGCAGGTCTATGTCTGCCGCAAGAACATGGGCTGGCAGCTGGCCTACGAGTCGTCGCCGGACGCGGATCTGGTGCTGCCCTTTCCCGATTCCGGCGTGTATCCGGCCGTGGGCTTTGCCCAGTGCGCGGAACTGCCTTACGAACATGCCATGATCCGTAATCACTATGTGGGACGCACGTTCATTCAGCCGTCGCAGAGCATGCGCAATTTCGGCGTGCGCGTGAAGATCAATCCCGTGCAGGCCATGATCGACGGCAAGCGCATCTGCATTGTGGATGATTCCATCGTGCGCGGCACGACCATGATCACCCGCGTCAAGAAGCTGCGCGAGCTGGGAGCCAGGGAGGTGCATATCCGCATTTCCTGTCCGCCGGTCAAGTTCCCCTGTTTCTACGGCATCGACTTCGCCTCGCCCAAGGAACTGATAGCGGCCAACCACACGCTGGAAGAGATGAAGGCCATCTTCAACGTGGATTCCCTGCATTATCTGAGCGTGGACGGCCTGCTGCGTTCCGTCATGCACTCGGACAGCTATTGTCTTGCCTGTTTCACCGGCGACTATCCCGTGCCCTGCAAGGAGTGCGGCAAGTATCGTCTTGAAGGCGCCTGCGGCAAGGTCTCGTCGTAGCGCGTCCGTCATCGCTGTAGCATAAAAGGATTGAAAAAATGGCTTGTAATGCCACGCGCATCAAGGGTTTTGCCGACATGTTTCCGCCGGATTCCGACGTGTTCACCCGGATGGAAACGCTGGCGCGGCGTATTTTCGGGCAATGCGGTTTTGTGGAACTGCGTACGCCGATACTGGAGTATACGGAGCTGTTCAAGCGCTCCATCGGTGAGGAAACCGACGTCGTGCAGAAGGAAATGTTCACGTTTCCCGATCGCAAGGGACGCATGATGACCATGCGGCCGGAAGCGACGGCCGGCGTCATGCGGGCGTATATCGAATCGTCCCTGCATACGCGCGAAAGCGTGAGCCGCCTGTTCACGACCGGCCCCATGTTCCGTTACGAACGCCCCCAGAAAGGCCGCATGCGCCAGTTCCATCAGATCAACTGCGAATGCCTCGGCTCCGACAGCCCGTATGCCGACGCCGATCTGATTCTGATGCTGACGCGCTATATTGCGGCCCTGGGCCTCAGGGACGTGAGCCTGAAGATCAATTCCCTCGGCTGTTCCCGCTGCCGTCCGGCCTTCAAGGAAGCGCTGGTCGCCTATCTGCGGGACAAGGCCGACGGCCTGTGCGAGGACTGCGCCCGTCGTCTGGAAACAAACCCCCTGCGCGTGCTGGACTGCAAGCAGCCCGGCTGCAAGGAACTGACGGAAGGCGCGCCGCGTCTGCTTGATCACAACTGCCCCGAATGCAGGGCGCACTTCGACACCGTGCTGGAGCTGCTGCGCGCGCAGGGCGTGCCCTTCGAGCAGGACGACCGGCTGGTGCGCGGGCTGGATTATTACTGCCGGACCACCTTCGAGGTGGTGAGCGGTCATATCGGCGCGCAGTCCGCCGTGGCCGGGGGCGGCCGTTATGACGGGCTGGTGAAGAGCCTCGGCGGTCCCGACGTGCCCGGCGTGGGCTTTGCCATGGGCATGGAGCGCGTGGCCCTGCTGCTGGCCGATCAGGAAGCGCCCCGCAAGGATTTCTTCCTTGTGGTTCTGCCCGGCGACGACGGCGAACAGCGGCGGCACAGGGGGTTCGCCCTGACGCAGCAGCTGCGGGAAGCCGGACTGGGCGGCGAAATGTGCTTTTCCGACGCGGGCTTCAAGAGCCAGATGCGTCAGGCGGGCAAGTGCAACGCCCGTTACTGCCTCATTCTCGGCCCCGACGAAGCCGCGCAGGAGGCCGTGCAGGTCAAGCACATGGATTCCGGGGAACAGCGCCTTGTGCCCATGAACGAACTTGCCGCCGCGCTTGAAACAAAGTAGGGAACGCCGGAACAAAGAATACGGCGGTACGAATAATTTACGTTTCATGAAAGGACAGACAATGAGCGAAGAAACGCAAGGTCAGGATATTCAACAGGAACACCAGAAGTTTATAGAGGAGCTGGGCGACTGGACCCGGACGCATACCTGCGCGCAGCTGACGGCGGCCGACGACGGCGCCGAAGTCTGCCTCATGGGCTGGGTGCAGTACCGCCGCGACCACGGCGGTCTGATCTTTGTGGATCTGCGCGACCGCGAAGGTCTGACGCAGGTGGTCTTCAGCCCGGACATCGCCCCTAAGGCGCACGAGAACGCGCATATCCTGCGTTCCGAATACGTGCTGGCCATCAAGGGCAGGGTGCGCCCGCGGCCCGAAGGCATGACCAATCCCCAGCTGCCCACCGGGGAAATCGAAGTGGTGGCCCTTGAATGGAAACTGCTCAACACCTCCAAGACGCCGCCGTTCCCCATCGAGGATCGGACCGATGCGGGCGAAAATCTGCGCCTGACCTGGCGCTATCTTGATTTGCGCCGTCCGCGCATGCAGGCCAATCTGCGCCTGCGTCACAAGGTGGCGCAGGCCATCCGCCGCCAGCTGGACGAAGACGGCTTCCTTGAAGTGGAAACGCCCATTCTGACCAAGTCCACGCCGGAAGGCGCGCGCGACTTTCTGGTGCCCAGCCGCCTGAACAACGGCAGTTTCTATGCGCTGCCGCAGTCGCCGCAGCTGTTCAAGCAGCTGCTGATGGTCGGCGGTTTCGATCGCTATTTCCAGATCGTGCGCTGCTTCCGCGACGAGGACTTGCGCGCCGACCGGCAGCCGGAATTTACGCAGGTCGATATCGAAATGAGCTTTGTGGACGAAAACAAGGTCATGAACATGGCCGAGGGGCTCATGGCCCGCGTCTTCAAGGACGTCATGAACATGGATTTGCCCCGTCCCTTCCCGCGCATGACGTGGGATGAAGCCATGAGCCGATACGGCGTGGACAAGCCCGATACCCGTTTCGGCATGGAGCTTGTGGATATTACCGACATCGTGCGCGGTTCCGGTTTCAAGCTCTTTGCGCAGGCCCGTCTGGTCAAGGCCATGAAGGTGGAAGGCGGCGAATCCATGAGCCGCAAGGATATCGACGGCTATACCGAATTCGTCAAGATCTACGGCGCGCAGGGTCTGGCCTGGATCAAGATCAAGGCCGACGAATGGCAGTCTCCCATCGCCAAGTTCCTTTCCGAGGCCGAGCGCGAGGGCATCCGCAAGGCTCTCGATCTCAAGGTGGGGGACATCGTCTTCTTCCAGGCGGGCGAACCCGATATGGTCAACGCCGCGCTGGGCAATCTGCGCGTGCATCTGGCCGGCCGCCTCGGTCTCATCCCCGAAGGCACGTTCAATTTCCTCTGGGTGACGGACTTCCCGCTTTACGAATACGACGAGGAAGAAAAGCGCTATGTGGCCTGCCACCATCCCTTTACCTCGCCCGCGCCCGGCCACATGGAACTGATGAAGACCGACCCGGCCCATGCCAAGGCCCGCGCCTACGACATGGTACTCAACGGCAACGAAGTGGGCGGCGGTTCCATCCGCATCCACTCCGGCGACGTGCAGCGGCGCATGTTCGAGGCGCTCGGCTTCACGCCCGCCCAGGCCGAGGAACAGTTCGGCTTCCTGCTCAACGCCCTGGAACTGGGCGCGCCGCCGCACGGCGGTCTGGCCTTCGGCCTTGACCGTCTGGTCATGCTGCTGGCCGACGCCCAGAGCATCCGCGACGTGATCGCCTTCCCCAAGACGCAGAAGGCGACCTGCCTCATGACGCAGGCGCCGTCGCCCGTATCCTCGAAGCAGCTGCGCGAGCTCGGTCTGCGTCTGCGCGAGACGGAAAAGGCCGCCGAAGGCGGCAAGACGGCGGAATAAGCCCATGAAGCTGGAGATCGTTACCTACCCTGATCCGCGTCTGGCCCAGAAGTGCGAGCCCGTGACGGAAATAACCGACGAATTGCGCACGCTGGCCGCGGACATGATTGAAACCATGTACGAAGCGCCGGGCGTGGGGCTGGCCGCCCCGCAGGTGGGCCGCAATATCCGCATGCTCGTCATGGACCCCGATATCGGCGAGGAAGGAAGCGAACGCCGCCCGCGCGTTCTGATCAATCCCGAGCTGACGCTGGGAAAGGACATGATCCCCAGCGAACAGGAAGGATGCCTTTCCGTCCCCATGAACTACCGCGCCACCGTCAAGCGCGCGTCCACCGTGCATCTCAAGGCCACGGATCTTGACGGCAACAGCATTGACGAGGACCTGGAAGGCTTTGCCGCCATCGTCGTGCAGCATGAATACGATCATCTCGACGGGATTCTGTTCATTGATCGGATAAGCCGCCTGCGGCGCAGCCTGTACGACAGCAAGGTGAAAAAATGGCTGAAACGAAAGAGCGCTTCCGCATAGTCTTCATGGGAACGCCCGAGCTGGCCGCCACGGTGCTGCGCGCCGTGGCCGGCTGGCCGTCCGGGCGGCTCGCGGCCGTCTATACCCAGCCGGATCGCCCGGCCGGGCGCGGACACAAGCTGACGCCTTCCCCGGTCAAGGTGCTGGCGCAATCGCTGGGCGTCCCCGTGGAGCAGCCGCTCAACTTCCGGGAGGAGGCGGCCTGCCGCACGCTGGCGGACTACAGGCCGGACTTTCTGCTTGTGGCGGCCTACGGTCTGCTGCTACCCCGTGCCGTCATCGAAACGCCGCGCTTCCCTCCGCTCAACGTGCATACCTCCCTGCTGCCGCGCTACCGCGGCGCGGCTCCCATACAGCGCGCGCTGATGGAAAACTGGGACGCGAACGCCCAAACGGGCGTGTCTATCATGGAAATCGTGCAGGCGCTTGATGCCGGTCCCGTCTACGCGCAGGAAGCCCTGCCGCTGGCCGGACATACGGGCGGCACGCTCCATGACGCGCTGGCCGACATGGGCGGGCGTCTGCTGCTGTCCGTTCTGGATCAGTTTGTTGCGGGAACGGCCCGCGCGACGCCGCAGGACGAATCGCTGGCGACCTATGCGGCCAAACTGTCCAAGGCCGACGGTCATGTGGACTGGAACGCGCCCGCCGCCGCCGTGGACGCCCGGATACGGGCCGTGACTCCCTGGCCCGGCGCGCGTTCCCTCTTCCATTTTGACGGCAGGGAAGATCAACTGCTGCAACTGGGGCCGGGAACCATCCTGCGGGACCCGCTGCCGCGCGTGCTGCCCGGAAGCGTCTTCTGGGACGGCGCGACGCTGCGCGTGGCCTGCGCCGACGCCTGGTATGCGCTGGGGACGCTGCGCCCCCGGGGCAAGAAGGATATGGAAGCCCGCGCCTTCGTCAACGGTTTTGTCCGACCTGAAGGCAAGGGATTGTGCGGCCGCGCCGAACCGCCCGCATAAGAAACAGAAAGGGGAGGGAGCCTCGCGACCGACGGATCGCGGCGTTTTCCCTCCCTGTTTCTTTTTCGGGCCGGGCGGCGCTGTGCCGCCGCCTCGCGTTTCACCTTTTTCAAAGGTGAAACGCTCTGAAAGGCGCTGTTACAGCGTCCCTTTTGAGGCGCTGTTTTTTCTTTTTTGACATATGGGTCATGACGACGGCTTTTTTCGTTACAGACCCCGTTACGCCCCGAAAATCGGAATAGGCCGTTTTTTCATGGAGAGCCTTTGCCGTGCGGCCTGCCGTTTCGCGGAAAAACGCGGTTTTTTGCTCACTTTTGGCCGGGCGGCGCTGTGCCGCCGCGCGTTGTATCTTTTTCAAAGATAAGGCGCTCTGAAAAAGCCATGAAATTTCCCTTTCTACGCAAGTCTCCCTACGTGTTGCCGTCCGAACAGTACGGCGGCGGCCGCAAGCGTATTTTTCTCGGATTGCTTTCGGGGTCCTGCCTGCTGCTGGGTCTGGCGCTGGCGGTTCTGCTCGTGCTTCCCTGGGCCCTGCCCGGGGAGCATCTGCGCTGGCTCGGCCTGTTCAGTCTTGCTGTGGGTATCCTGCTGATTGTCGCCCTGTTCTGGCTTTGCCTGACGCTGATTTTTCATATCTATACGGCGCGGCTGTTTCCCGGCGTGGAGGCCGTGCGGCATGTGACCATACGCCTTCTCTTTCCCCTGATGGAACTGCTGGCAAAGGCTGTCCGGGTGGATCGCGCCAAGGTGCGGCGTTCCTTCATCAAGGTCAATAACGAATTCGTGCTGGCACGCGGCCTGCATACGACGCCCGATCGTCTGCTGCTGTTGTTGCCGCACTGCATACAGCGCAGCGCCTGTCCGCACCGCCTGACGCACAGTCTGGAGTTCTGCCGCCGTTGCGGCGCATGCCCGGTGGGCCCGCTGCTCGACCTGCGGGACAAGTACGGTTTCGCCATGGCCATTGCAACGGGGGGAACCATTGCGCGGCGCATCGTCATAGAGCGGCGGCCGCGCCTCATCATTGCCGTGGCCTGTGAGCGGGATTTGACCTCCGGCATTCAGGACAGCTATCCCTTGCCCGTCTTCGGCATTCTCAACGAGCGCCCCTGCGGTCCCTGTCTGGATACGCTTGTTCCCCTGCGGTCTCTGGAAGCCGCCGTGCGCCATTTTCTCGGACTCCCGCCGGAAGACGGCTTTCTTGGTCCGTTTCAGCGAAGAAAAACGTGCGACTAGGGTGTGTTCACTAAGTCGTTCTTCTGGGGGGAAGGAAACCCCCTTGGCTAGCGCGCAAGGGGTGTTTCCTTCCCCCCAGGCCCCCCATCCTTCCCCCAACGCGCTTTTTCAGAG
>CAJMRA010000009.1 GCA_905215675.1 uncultured bacterium
GGCGCTGTGCCGCCGCCTCGCGTTTCACCTTTTTCAAAGGTGAAACGCTCTAGGCAATACGCTCTATTTTTTTGTTTCCACCGGGCGGCTGTTTCCGCGGGTATCCATGCTGTCCACCCACTGGCTGACGATGGGAATACCGCGTACGGGCGAGGCATGGAACCAGTTGAAGGCGCTTTGTCCGTTTTGCAGGATGGCCCAGTTGGTGAACTCGATGCCGTAGACCTTGGTGGCGCCGTTGTCCTTTTCGCGGGAGTTGACGACTTCGCCCGTGCACCAGAACGTTACCAGCGAGCCGCTGTAGCGGAAGGCGATCAGGCAGAGGAGCTGCGTGCCGCGTGCCAGTTGCGGCGGCGGTCCGTCCGGGTGATTGACGGGCATGGACAGGGCCATGCCGGAGGCGGAAACATTGTCCAGCTGGATACAGGGATGGGCCATGCCCTCCTTGGTCGCGCACAACGGCCGCTTGAGATCGGCGGTCGTTTCCGGCATGGGCTGGCTGGCGTTCAGTTCCCAGAGACCCAGGGCGCGAACGCTTCCCGGCGTCGGCTGGACGCGGTAGAAATTGCGCTTCTGCTCGCCTTCGAAGCATTCGGGAATGGCGAGGCAGACGGTGGAGACGCCGTGTCTGCTTTGCAGGGCTTCAATCCGCGAGGTGAAGCGGAAGAAGTTTTGCGTATTGTTGCTCTTGAGGCGGAAATAGACGCAGACGGGCTTGCCGAAATAGGTGTTCGGCAGGGTGGAAAGTACTTCCAGGGCCAGGATGCCGTTCTGGCAGCGTTGCAGGGCACCCACAAAGCCCTTGTGCTGACAGCCTTCCTCGCCGGCATCTTCCATTATTTCCACATTGAAGAGTTCTCTCTGGAGCTGCGCTTCGGCGATTTTCTCCAGAATGAGCGAGGCCGCCCGGTTCTTGCGGCGGGATTCCAGGCTTTGCTTGCGCCAGAACACCAGTACTATCCCGAATAGTACGGCAATGAAAATGACGGCATACGGCAGGTAGGGCATCAGGTCTTTCATAGTGTCCTCTTGGCGTCTCTTATCGGTCGAAATGAAAAAAGCCCAAGGGGATGCGGACATTTTTCATCGGGGCCGTTCCCGGGGGGCGGGACGTGCTGCGTGAAGACCGTTTTTGGGGCGTGACGATCGCGCAGCCGGAATTCCGAAATCCGGGCGCTGCCGGGCACGCCGCCGGGACGGCCGTGGGGCAATCCCCCTGTTCCCGGTCGTCCGGCCTGTGCGGTCGTTCTGCCTTTGAAAAAGGCGGAACGCGAGGCGGCGGCACAGCGCCGCCCGGCCTGTCGTTTCGCGGAAAAAACGCATTTTTTCCGCGAAAGCGCAGGCCGTATGGTATGAAACGCGCGGCGTCTCAAACTGGAAATGCTCTCATGCGCTACCGGCGCCGCCCGGTCCTGTCGTTCCCGCGGTTGTGCAGCAGGCCCATCTTGTGCAGCTGTATTTCCAGACAGGCGACGGCGGCGGGCGTGACGCCGGAAATCCGGCCTGCCTGTCCCAGATTGGCCGGGCGGACCTTCTGCAATTTTTCCACAACCTCGCGCGACAGGCCCGCAATTTCCGCGTAGGGCATGTCGTCCGGCAGCGGCGTCTGTTCCAGGCGGGCGGCGCGGCGCACAAGTTCCTGCTGGCGTTCGAGATAGCCCGCGTACTTGACGTCCACTTCGACGCTGCCCGCCGCTTCGCCCGCGTCGGCCAGCAGGCTTGCGGCCGCGGGCACATGACGGGCCAGCGTCGCCATGTCCACATCGGGGCGGCGCAGCAGTTCCGCCAGCGTTTTGCCGCACAGGGAATCGGCCTGCCATGCGGCATCCCGCTCCTGAACGGCGGCGGCGGTCTCGCCGTCGATGCGGACGGTTTCCAGCCCCCGGCGGAACGCTTCGGCGCGATCGCGCTTGCGGCGGAAGGCTGCCCAGCGGGCGTCGTCCACCAGACCGATATCCCGGCCCGAAGGCGTCAGCCGCTGATCGGCGTTGTCTTCGCGCAGGAACAGGCGATGTTCGGCGCGGGAGGTGAACATGCGGTAGGGCTCCTCCGTTCCCAGCGTCACCAGATCGTCGACGAGCACGGCCATATAGGCCTTGTCCCGCCCGGGGACGAAGGGCGGCAGTCCCCTTTCCGCGCAGGCAATGTTCAGCGCCGCCCACAAGCCCTGCGCCGCGGCTTCCTCGTAGCCGGAGGTGCCGTTGATTTGTCCCGCCAGCCACAGGCCGGGGACGGCGGCGGTTTCCAGCGTGGGGCGCAGCTGCACGGGATTGGCGTAGTCGTATTCGATGGCATAGCCCGGGCGCACCATGACGGCATGTTCAAGGCCGGGCATGGCGGCGATCATGGCCTGCTGCACGTCCAGCGGCAGGCTTGTGGAGATGCCGTTGGCGTAGACTTCGGCGCTGTTCAGGCCTTCGGGTTCCAGAAAAATCTGATGACGTTCCCGATCCGGGAAGCGGGCAATCTTGTCCTCGATGGAAGGGCAGTAGCGCGCGCCCGTCCCCTGAATGACGCCCGTGAACAGGGGGGAGCGGTCGAAGCCGGAACGGATGATCTCATGGGCCCGGGGCGTCGTCCAGGTGATATGGCAGGGCACCTGCCGCAGCTGCGGTCCCGGTCCCGTGAAACTGAATTGCGGCGGCGGCGTGTCGCCGTCCTGGCGTTCCAGCCGGGAATAATCGATGGAGGAGGCCAGCAGCCGGGGCGTGGTGCCGGTCTTGAGACGGCCGAGCGCAATGCCCAGCGCGCGCAGACTGTCGGAAAGGCCCACGGAGGGCGCGTCGCCCATGCGGCCGCCGGGCAGGTGCGTCAGGCCCACGTGGATCAGGCCCGCCAGAAAGGTCCCTGTCGTCAGCAGGACGTGCCGGGCGGCAAAGCGCAGTCCCAGTGCCGTACGGACGCCGCAGGCCCGCCCGTCGTTGCTTTCCACCTCGACGACGTTGTCCTGCCAGATACGGAGGCCGGGAGTGGAAAAAAGGCTCTGCTTGACGACGCGCTGATAGACTTCCCGGTCCATCTGGGCGCGGGTGGCGCGCACGGCGGGTCCCTTGCTCATGTTGAGCGTGCGGAACTGTATGCCCGCCGCATCGGCCCAGAGACCCATCATTCCGCCGAGCGCATCGATCTCGCGTACGAGATGCCCCTTGGCCAGACCGCCGACAGCGGGATTGCACGACAGGTAGCCGATACGATCCACGTTGCCGCTGATCAGCAGCACGGAAAAGCCCAGCCGGGCCAGCGCCGAGGCGGCCTCGCAACCGGCATGGCCGCCGCCGACAACAATCACGTCCAGGGTCGCGGCGATGGCGGGGGCGACGTTAACGGCACTGCATGAGCACATGGGCAAAAACCTGCGCGTCCCGGATGGTGGCGCTGATGGAGGAATATTCGTTATGCTGGTGGCAGGTGTTGCGGATGCAGCTCCAGACCACGGCGGGCAATCCCGCCTGTCGCAGCAGGGCGGCCACTGTGCCGCCGCCGATACCCACGGGGCGCGCTTCCACGCCGTAGATCTCCTGCACGGCCGCCGCGAGCGCCTGTGCCGCCGGGCAGTTGGGCGCGCTGGCCGAGGCCTTTTGCAGGTGGATCAGCTCCACGTCGATATCCACGCCGTGATGGCGCGCCACGATATCGACGCGCCTGCGGGCCGCCGTCAGCACGGCGTCGGGATCGATGCCCGGCAGCAGGCGGCAGTCCAGATAAAAGACATCCTCGCCGGGAATGATGTTGACGCCCGGACCGTTGCCGTCGTGACGGGTGGGGGCGAAGGTGGAGCAGGGCGGATCAAAGAGGGGGTCCTCCTGCGGAAAATCCCGTCCCAGCTCGCTCAGGCTCGTGACGGCGGCTGCGGCGGCCGTCAGGGCGTTGCGCGCCTTGTGCGGCGTGGAGGCATGTCCCTGCAGGCCCCGCGTACGCACCCGGAACTGGGCGATGCTCTTTTCCGCCACTTCGATGTCGGCCCCGGAAGGGCTGCCGGAATCCGGCACGATGAACAGATCGTCATGCCGGAACAGCTCGGGCGCGGCGGCCAGAATGTGGGCCAGCCCGTAGTCGTTGCCTGTTTCCTCGTCGGCCATGAAGACGAGCCCCAGGGTCAGATCGGGGGTGAGGCCCGTGATATGCAGGGCTTCCGCCAGCAGCAGCATGCTTACAAGCCCCTGCTGATTGTCTTCCACGCCGCGGCCGTACAGCAGATCGCCGTCGCGGCGCACCTGCCAGGGATCGGAAAGCCATTCCTCGGCGGGGCCGCTCGGGACCACGTCGGTATGGGCGAAAAGCCAGAGCGTGCGCGGCGAGCGTCCGGGAATGCGCGCCACGAGATTGGGGCGATGACCGCAGGAGACGCGGGGGTCGGGAGCGTCGAGGCGGCGCAGATCCGTCACGCCCGCGGCCTGCAACTGCGCGGCGATGAAGAGCGTTTTATCTTCTTCGCCCTGTCCGCCGTTTTCCGGACCGAGCGCACGGCAGGCCGTCAGGGCCTGTTGCAGGACGACAACGCGATCGGCGCGCTCGGCGAGCACCCCGATCAGAGGCTGAAGCGACAGAGACATGGAGTTTCCTTTTCGGCAAGGAGGAAGAAAAACAGCAAAAAGGGAGGCCGCCGCGGCGGCCTCCCTGTTCTTTTTTCGCCGAAAGCATCCCCTGAGGGACGCCGTGCGGCAGGCGTCCCCGCGGACGTGAACCCCGGCCTAACGTCCCTTGGCGGCGCGCTTGGACGCCTTGAGGGGGTTGACCTTGGCGGCGGCAGCCACCTGCACCTTGACGTGCGTGGCAAAGTTGCAGCGTCCGCCGGCCCACTTGCGTTCAGGATTGGGATAGCTGGAGCAGAACTGCTGGCCTTCGAAATCGCACACGCGATCACAGCCTTCGCATTTGTCCACCACAGGGGAAATAACCATGCCGTTGACGGTCACGCCTTCGGCAGTCTTCACAGCATTCATGAGTTGAGCCATGATATACCTCCATGCGCCGAAGCGCTTTTTTTGACATTTGCGATGGAGAACTATAGAGCAACGGCGCGCCTTGTCAAGTTTTTTTTACCACGGGGCGGCGTTTCGGCAAAACGGGCCCGGTTTCGGGCAGGGTCGCGCGTCTACGCCAGCTTGCGCACGACGAAGTCGCGCACGTCGTCGGCCTCCCTGCACAGGGCGGCATAATCGAAGGTCGGGAAGCGTCCGTCCTGATAGAGAATGCGCCCTCCCACCACGGTCAGGCGCACTTCGGCTCCGGTGGCGGCATAGACCGCGTGGGAGACGGGGTTGTACATGGGGCGCAGGTTGGGGGCGTCGAGATCCAGACCGATGAAGTCGGCGGCCGAGCCGGGTTCCAGACGCCCCAGACGGGGATCGCCGAAGGCGGCCGCGCCGCCGAGGGTGGCCATATCCAGCACGTCCTGCGCCGTCGCGACGGTGGGATTCCGTTCCGTCAGCTTGTGCAGCAGGGCGGCGCGTCCCATTTCCGTAAACATGTTGAGCTGATTGTTGCTGGCGGCCCCGTCGGTGCCGAGGGCCGCAATCAGACCCGAGCGCAGCATGGCGGGCAGGGGGGCCGCGCCCGAAGCCAGCTTCATGTTGGAGGAGGGATTGTGCACGACGCGGACGCCCCTGTCCTTCAGCAGGGCAATTTCCGCGGCATTCACGTCCACGACATGCGCGAGAACGGCGCCGGGACGCAGCAGGCCGCAGGCGTCGGCGTGGGCCACGGGACGGCGGCGGCAGCTTTCGAGACACCGGGCGGTTTCTTCCGGGGTTTCGGCCAGATGGATATGCAGGGGCAGATGCAGTTCTTCGGCCAGGGCGGCGCAGGCCTTGAGCGTCCGGGGCGACGTCGTGTAGACGCTGTGCGGGTTGACGGCCACGCGCAGCAGCGGGTCGTCCCGCCAGGTTTCGGCCAGCTCCCGGGTGGCGTCCAGGGCCGCCTGCGGCGTGGGACAGCAGGCGGAGGGAAAATCGAAGACGGCCTCGCCGCCGAGGCAGCGCAGGCCCGCCGTATGGGCGGCCTCGAAAACGGCGTGCTCGAAAATGTACATGTCGATGCAGGCCGTGGTCCCCGTGCGCAGCATCTCGGCATAGCCCAGCAGGCTGCCGACCCGGACGATATGCGGCGTCAGGGCCTGTTCCACGGGAAAGATGCGCTGTTGCAGCCAGTCCATCAGGGGCATGTCGTCGGCCAGGCCGCGCAGGAAGGTCATGGCGGCGTGGGTGTGCGCGTTGACGAGGCCCGGCATGAGGAGCATGTTCGGCAAGTCGATGCGCTTGTCGGGCGTCCATTCCTTTTCCACCCGGGCGACGGGGCCCGCGGCGACAACAAGTCCGTCGCGCACGGCCAGCGCGGCGTCGTCAAGAAGACTGCGTCCGGCGTCCTGTGTCAGAATCCGGGCCGCATGAAAGAGAGAGTCGCAATGCTGCATGGAAAATCATCCTTCGGCAGGGTTTCGCGTCACCATATCCGGCCTTGCGCCGGTCTTCAAGGGCGGGGGAAGGCATGAACGGCGCGCCGTTCTGTCTGGCCCTGCACGGTCTCGGCGGCACGCCGGAGGAGCTGCGTTCGCCGCTGGCGGCGTTGGAAGCCGCGGGCGTGCGGACGGAAGCGCCCCTGCTGCCGGGGCACGGCGCGTCGGAAGCGGCCTATCTGGCGTCCTCCTATGCCGACTGGCGCGCGCTGGCCCTGGAACGGTATCGCGCGCGCTGCGGCGGAGGCCCGATCCTGCTGCTGGGCTATTCGCTGGGCGGCCTGCTGGCGCTGGAGATCGTGCGGCGGGCCCTGCGGCTGGGCCTGCCGCTCCCCGTGGGCCTTATTGTCCTGTCCACGCCCCTGAGCTTTGCCGTCCGTACGCGGGAAGCCCGGTTCTTTTTTCGCGCGCTGCCGCTGCTTGCCCGTCTGCCCCTGCCGGGACGCCTGTTTCCGGCGCTGCGCTGTCCGCCGCGTTCGGCCGCGTCGCGGGAGGTTGCTCCGTGGCGGGGCTTTGAAACCTGCCTGAGCCTGCGGCACGTGCTGGAAATGGAACGGGCGTCCCGGAAGCTGCGCCCGTGGCTGGGGCGCTGCCGTATGCCGCTGCTGTTCATGCAGCTGCGCCACGACGATCGCTGTCCACCCGCCAACGCCGCGCAATGGCTGGAGAACTGGGGCGGCCCCGCTCTGGTCGAGGTGCTGACGGCCCGCAGCGGGCACGGCGGCCATCTTGTGCCCACCCATGCGGAAAGCCGGGATATTGTGGCCGCGCGGGTGGCGGATTTCGCCCGAAGCGCCTTGGGCCTTGCAACTTTCGGCGGACATAGGTAGAATGGGCGGTCTTTTCCGATAATCAGCGCCGCGCATGCGGCGCGCAGTCCGCCCCGTATGGAGGTGCGCCTTGTTGTTCGAATCCGTCGCCTACGCCATGGGTACCCCCCAGGCTGGTGCCGCTCCCGCCAGCGGCACGGATATGCTGGTGCAGTTTGTGCCGCTTATCCTGATGTTCGTCATTTTCTACTTTTTGCTGATCCGCCCCCAGCAGAAGCGGGCCAAGGCCCACAAGCAGATGCTCTCCGAGCTGAAGCGCGGCGATCACGTCATCACGTCCAGCGGTCTGCTGGGCCGCATTCTGGAAATCAGCGATGAAGAAGCGCTGATTGAATGCGGCGAGGCCAAGCTGCGCATCAGCCGCGGCGCCATCGGCGGCGTGATTGATCCCAAGGCCCCCGCTGCCGAAGAAAAGAAGTAAATTCCTCCGGCCTCCCCTGCCTGCCGCACGGGGAGGCCTTTCATGGCCGCGCTTCGCGCGTCGTCAGGGCCCGCTGCGTGCGGGCGAATTCTTTTTTGTGGAAGGTGTTCATGATTTCGTTGCGTTGGCGTCTCGGCGTCTCCCTGCTGGTATGCATACTCTGCCTCGCGTATGCGCTTCCGAGCGTGCCGGGGCTGGGAACGGCCCTGCAGGCCGTGCTTCCCGACAAAAAGATCAATCTCGGCCTCGACCTCAAGGGCGGCATTCATCTGACGCTGGGCGTGGACGTGGCCAAGGCCGTCAGCAATTCGCTGGCCATGACCGGGCAGGACCTGCGCCGGGTGGCCAGGGACGAGCAGCAGGTCGTGGTGCTGCGTCCCCGCGTGGTGGGCGGCGACCGTCTCGAATTCCTCGTGCCGCGCGCGGCGGACGAAAGCAAGCTCCGGGAAGTGCTGCACAAGTTCTTTCCCCAGCTGGAAGTGGACGAGCCCCAGCGCGGCGAGGCCGGGCAGCTGCGCTATGTGGCGCGTTTCTCTCCCGCGGAGGTGACGCGCTTGGAAGACCTGGCGCTTGATCAGGCCCTGCGCACCATCCGCAACCGTATCGACCAGTTCGGCGTGGCCGAACCCGATATCCGCAAGCAGGAAGGGCACCGCATTCAGGTGCAGCTGCCGGGCCTCTCCGATCCCCGTCGCGCCGTGCAGATTCTCGGCCAGACGGCCCATCTTGAATTCCACCTTGTCCGCAGCGACGTGGACCCCTCGCAGCCCGTGCTGCCGCCCGGCGTCATCGCCCTGCCCTATATCGAGGACGGCGAAGCCGCGGAAGGCCGGGAGCCCCGCCGTATCGCCCTTGAGCGGGACGCCGTGCTGACGGGCGAGGACGTGGCCGACGCCCGCGCCTCCTTCGACGGGAGCGAGGCGGGCGTTTCGCTCGTGTTCAATGCCCGCGGCGCGGATATCTTCGCCCGCCTGACCGGGGAAAACGTAAACCGCCAGATGGCCATCGTGCTGGACGGCAAGGTCTATTCCGCGCCGTCCATCCGCGAACGCATCGCGGGCGGGCGCGCCATGATCACCGGACGGTTCACCACCGAGGAGGCCAACGACCTGGCCGTGGTGCTGCGCGCCGGTTCCCTGCCCGCGCCGGTGTCCGTGCTGGAGGAACGCACCGTGGGCCCCTCCCTCGGTCAGGAATCCATCGACAGCGGCATCAGGGCCGCCCTTGTGGGCGCGGCCGCCGTGATTGTCTTCATGGCCGTGTACTACGGCCTCAGCGGCATCATCGCCGACCTGATGCTCTGCTTCACCATGCTGATCGTCATGGCGGGCATGGCCGCCCTCGGCGCGACGCTCACCCTGCCCGGCATCGCGGGCATCGTGCTTACCATCGGCATGGCCGTGGACGCCAACGTGCTGATCTTCGAGCGCATCCGCGAGGAACTGCATCACGGTCTGACGCCGCTGGCCGCCGTCAAGGCCGGCTTCGAGCGGGCCACCATTTCCATCACGGACTCCAACCTGACGACCATCATCGCCACGATCATCCTGTATCAGTTCGGCACCGGTCCCATTCGCGGTTTTGCCGTTACGCTTTCGCTGGGCATTGTCGCGTCCATGTTCACGGCGATTTTCGTTTCCCGCGCCATCTTTGAAGAATGGGCGCGCAAGTGCGGCCCCAAGGGCATCAGCATCTAGGACCGACGGGGGATCTCATGGGTTTTGCATTCTTCAAGCACGATACCAGCTTTGACTTCATCGGGAAGCGTCGTTTCTTTTACGGCCTTGCCATCCTGATCTGCCTCGTGGGTCTGGGCAATATCCTGTTCGGCAGCGGGCTGAAAATGGGCATCGACTTCTCCGGCGGCGTCGTCATGCAGGTGGAGTTCCAGAAGCCCGTCGCCGACGAGGACCTGAAGTCGGCCATGACCGCGACCGGCCTTCCCGGCGTGTCCACCCAGCGCTACGGCAACGACGGCCGCGACTACCTCCTGCGCTGTTCGCTGCCCGAGGGTGTGACGACGGCCGAACTGCGCACCAATGCGGAAAATGCCCTGCTCAAGGCCTTTCCCGACAATCCGGCCCAGTTTCAGCGGCTGGAAGTGGTGGGCCCCAAGGTCGGTTCGGATCTGACCAACAAGGCTCTTGCCGCGCTGTATTATGCCATTCTGCTGATTGCGGTCTATATCTCCGGGCGATTTGAACAGCGCTGGATGGCGGGCGCCGCCATGGCCGCCGTGCTGTGGGGCGGGATGTACCTGCTGGGGCTGACCGGCCTCAGCATGGGCTGGCTGGTTCTGCTTGCCCTGGCCATCACCGTGGTCTTCTGTTTCGTGCTGAAACTCAATTTCGCGCTCGGGGCCGTCGTCGGCCTCATGCACGACGTGTTCATCACCATCAGCCTGCTGTCGCTGCTGGGCGTGGAGATCGACCTCAACGTGGTGGCGGCCCTGCTGACGCTCGTGGGCTATTCGCTCAACGATACCATCATCGTGTACGACCGTCTGCGCGAGCATCTGCGCGCCGCGCCTTCCCTGCCGCTGGACGCGCTCATCAACCGCAGCGTCAACCAGACCCTGTCGCGTACCGTGCTGACGTCCGGTACGACCTTCCTTGCCACGCTGGCGCTGTATCTCCTTGGCGGCGGCGTGATTCATGACTTTGCCCTGACCATGCTGATCGGCGTGGTCGTGGGGACGGAATCGTCCATCTATGTTTCGTCGGCCATTCTGCTGGCGCTGGGCGATACCGAATTCTATGTGGGCCGGCAGCAGCGGCAGGTCTACGAAAAGCCCGGCGAACACGGCATGGTGTAATGCCGGTCCGGCAGACCATCGCGGCGGCGACATGCTTCGGCATGCCGCCGCCTTTTCGTTCCGGCGGGCGGCGTGGCAGGGCGGACGACTCTCCTTCCCGCGAAGCGTCCGCCAAAAATTTTTTGACAAGCTGATTGACGGCGCGGACGGGCGCATTACTCTACTAGGGTGGTCAGGTTTTCCCGACGCCCTCGGGACGAGCCTGATTCCTACTCGGGTACAGAACGGGGAGCGACCGCCGCACGCCCGGCATGAACGGCGGAGGCGCGTTTCCTGATGGAGGGGCATATGGCTGTTTCCTATAAGGACTATTACAAAATCCTTGGCGTGGAACGCTCGGCTACGGCCGACGATATTTCCAGAGCCTACAAGAAGCTGGCGCGCAAGTACCATCCCGACTTGAATCCCGGCGACAAGCAGGCCGAGGAACGGTTCAAGGAGATCAACGAAGCGCACGAGGTGCTGAAAGACCCCGAAAAGCGGCGTGCGTACGACATGCTGGGTCCCGACTGGCAGCACGGACAGCAGTTCCAGGGCGCGCCGGGCTTCGAGAACATGCATTTTTCCTTCAACGGACAGGACATGAACGGCGCCGATTTTTCGGACTTCTTCCAGTCGCTGTTCGGCGGGGCCGGTCGTCGCGGCGGCGGAGGCCATTTCGGTCCCGATCCCTTCGGCGGTTTTTCCGCGCGGCAGCGCCGCGGGCGGGATGTGGAAGCAGAACTGCCGCTGACGCTGGAAGATGTGGTCGCCGGGGGCAAGCGCAGCGTGACCGTGCAGATGGCCGGAGGCCCCAAGACCCTGAACGTCAATGTGCCCGCGGGTATCCGCGAAGGCGCCAAGCTGCGGCTTTCGGGGCAGGGCGAAGCCGTCCCCGGCGGCGCGCCCGGCGATCTGTTCCTGCGGGTGCGCTATCTGCCGCACGGCTCTTTCAAGGTGGACGGCGACAATATCCAGTGCGACGTGCTGCTGAGTCCGTGGGAAGCCGTTCTGGGCTGCAAGGTGCCCGTACCGACGCTTGAGGGCGAGGTTGAGCTGAATATCCCCGCCGGTTCCGGTTCGGGGCGCAAGTTCCGGCTGCGCGGCAAGGGGCTCGGACGGCCGGGCGCGCGCGGCGATCTGCTGGCGCGCGTCATGATTCGCGTTCCCGCTCAGCTGAGCGACGAAGAGCGTCGCCTCTGGGAAGCGCTGGCGGAAAAGTCCTCGTTCAATCCGCGCGGGTAGGCGGCTTTCGGACGGATACCGAAGGTCGTCCGGCTTGCGGCGGTGCGGATGCGGCGGGTTTCTCCGTGTGCGCGTATCGTGACGCCGCCGTCATGTCTGTTGTGGAGAGCAATGGCGCGTCCTTGCGGCGTGGAGGTTGCATTATATGAGCATGATCAAGAAAATATCAACGTTGCCGACGCGTTCCCCCGCGTTGGCGTGGGCGGAATTCATAGAGCTGACGGGCATCGAGCCCGATCGGCTGCGGGAGCTGGTGTCGCTGGGCTGGATTGATGTCGGCGGCATGGAGCCGGAACGCTGCCTGTTCCGGGATGCGGATATCTACCGGGTACGCAAGCTGGAGCGCATATGCTGCGATTTCGAGCTTCCGGTTGTGGGCGGCACCATCATTGTGGACCTGCTGGAGCGTATCGACGCGCTGGAGCGGCAGGTGCGCGCGCTGCATGGCTTTGAGGAATAGGGCGTTTTGCCTTTAGAGCAATTTCAGTTTGAAATGCTGCGCATTTCAATCCGGCAATGCTCCAGAGGCGTCCGCCGGCAGGCGGAAAAGGCGTCGGAATGTGGCGGCGTCGGGGAAACCCGGCGCCGCAACTGTTTTTGAATTTTGAAGAAATAGTGTGAACGGGTCTTTACAGATCGGAGATACGGCTTATCTCTAAGTCAGGCAAGAATTCTGCTGAAGAACTTGCAAAGACGGAATGAGTCAGCGGAGGCTCTTTATGGATATCAACAGATTTACTGAAAAAGCCCGCGAGGCCATTACCGAGGCGCAGAACGTCGCCGTCGGTATGGGCCATCAGGAAACGGACGTGGAGCATCTTGCTCTTGCCCTTGTGCGGCAGGAGAAAGGGATTGTTCCCCGTATCCTTGAGCAGATGGGCGTGCAGACGCGGGCCCTGGCCGTGGCCATCGAGGAAAAGCTGCGTCGTCGTCCCTCGGTTTCCGGCTCGGGCGTGGATCCGCAGAAAATCATGATTACGAGCCGTCTGGCTTCCGTTCTCGGCGAAGCCGAGAAAGAAGCCAAGCGGATGAAGGACGAATACGTCAGCGTGGATCATCTCTTTGCCGCGCTGAGCGACGCTTCGCCGTCCAGCCCGCTGGGCGAGGTCTTCAAGGAATACAAGATTACGCGCGCCTCGTTCACCCAGACGATGGAGAGCATGCGCGGCGGCGCGCGGGTGACGAGCGCCAACCCCGAAGACACGTTTGAAGCCCTGAGCAAATATGCCCGCGATCTGGTGGAAGCTGCCCGGCAGGGCAAGATGGACCCGGTCATCGGGCGTGATGCGGAAATTCGCCGCGTGGTGCGCATCCTTTCGCGGCGTACCAAGAACAATCCCGTGCTCATCGGCGAGGCGGGCGTCGGCAAGACGGCCATCGTGGAAGGTCTGGCCTTCCGTATCGTCAAGGGCGACGTGCCGGAAAGCCTGCGCGGGCACAAGCTGTTCGCCCTGGACATGGGGGCGCTGATTGCCGGGGCCAAGTACCGCGGCGAATTCGAGGAACGTCTGAAAGCCGTCCTCAACGAGGTGGAAAAGAGCGAAGGCAAGATTATCCTTTTCATCGACGAACTGCACACCATCGTGGGAGCTGGGAAAACCGAAGGCTCCATGGATGCGGGCAACCTGCTCAAGCCCATGCTGGCGCGCGGGGAACTGCACTGCATCGGCGCGACCACGCTGGACGAATATCGTCAGTATATTGAAAAGGACCCCGCTCTGGAACGTCGTTTCCAGCCGGTGCTGGTGGAAGAACCTACCGTCGAGGACGCCATTTCCATCCTGCGCGGCCTGAAGGAACGCTTCGAGGTGCATCACGGCGTGCGGATCAGCGATTCGGCCATTGTGGAAGCCGTCACCCTGTCGCATCGCTACATCACCGATCGGCAGTTGCCGGACAAGGCCATTGACCTGATCGATGAAGCGGCGGCGCTGATCCGGACGGAAATCGATTCGCTGCCCGCCGAGCTGGACGAAGTGAACCGCAAGGTCATGCAGCTGGAAATTGAACGCGAAGCCCTGCGCCGTGAAACGGACGACGCCTCGCGCGACCGTCTGGTGCGTCTGGAAAGCGAACTTTCCGAGCTGCGGGTGCAGCAGGCCGAAATGCGTCGGCAGTGGGAGAGCGAAAAGGGCTCCATCGACGAAGTGCGCGGCATCAAGGAGCAGATCGAAAAGGTCAAGCTGGATATCGAACAGGCGGAACGCGCCTACGACCTGAACCGCGCCGCGGAGCTGAAATATTCCACCCTGCTGGAATTGCAGAAGAAGCTTGAAGCCTGCACGGCCGGACAGCCGCAGGGCGAAAAGCGCCTGCTGCGGGAAGAGGTCGGCCCGGACGACGTGGCCGAAATCGTGGCCAAGTGGACGGGTATCCCGGTGACGCGTCTGCTGGAATCGGAACGCGAAAAGCTGCTCCGGCTGGGCGATCAGCTGCATGAGCGGGTCGTGGGACAGGACGAGGCCGTCAAGGCCGTGGCCGACGCCGTGCTGCGCGCGCGGGCGGGCCTGTCCGATCCGGCGCGCCCGACAGGGTCCTTCATTTTCCTTGGCCCCACGGGCGTGGGCAAGACGGAACTCTGCAAGGCGCTGGCCGAGGCGTTGTTCGACAGTGAAGACAACATGGTTCGTCTCGACATGAGCGAATACATGGAAAAACATTCGGTGTCGCGTCTCATCGGGGCGCCTCCGGGATATGTGGGCTATGACGAAGGCGGCCAGCTCACCGAGGCCGTGCGCCGCAAGCCGTATTCCGTGGTGCTCTTTGACGAAATCGAAAAGGCGCATCCCGATGTGTTCAACACCCTGCTGCAACTGCTGGACGACGGGCGTCTGACGGACAGCCAGGGCCGCACGGTGGACTTCCGCAACTGCATCGTCATCATGACGTCCAACATCGGTTCCACACATCTGCTGGACGGCATCGGCCCCGACGGAAGCCTGAAGGAAGGCGCGCGCGAAGCCGTCATGCAGGACCTGCGCGCCCACTTCCGGCCGGAATTCCTCAACCGTGTGGATGAAACGGTGCTGTTCCTGCCGTTGCGGCGCGAACAGGTCGGTCGGATTGTGGATTTGCAGATTCAGCGTCTGCGCGATCGTCTGTCCGAACGCAAGATTACGCTGGAACTGACCGACGCCGCGCGGAGCTTCATCGCCGATGAAGCCTATGATCCGGTGTACGGCGCGCGTCCGCTGAAGCGCTATGTGCAGCACTATGTGGAAACGCCGCTGGCCCGGGAACTGGTCGGCGGGAAGATTCGCGACGGTCAGTCCGTGACGCTTGATGTCAAGGACGATGCCCTGACCTTTACGGCTGCGTAAGGAGCAGGGGGGAGGGATGCCGCCCGGCAGGGCGTTTTCCCTCCCCCTTTTTTTGTCTTGTGCTCTTGAGCATTTTTTCAGTTTGAAACGCTGCGTGTTTCAAACCATATGGCCTGTCGGGACGGGCGGCGCTGTGCCGCCGCCTCGCGTTTTGCCTTTTTCAAAGGAAAAACACTCTTGTCCCGGCCTTCGGCCTCGCGTAGACTGACGGCAGGATGGCGTCCGAAGTGTGTTTGATTCGGGGAACGTTCTCTGAAAAAGCCCGGGTTCAAAGGATAACGTGATGAAGAAGGTGATGATCATGGCGCTTGTGCTGGCGCTGGCGGCCGGGAGCGCGGCGCGGGCGCAGGGAGAGGACAGGAGCCGGGAGGCTTCGGAAGCGACGAAACAGGCGCAGCGTCTGGTGCGTAATTCTTTGGATTTCAAGGATATGCAGGCTTACGAGGATGCGCATCGCGGCTTTGTCGCGCCGCTGCCGGACATGGGCAGGATTACCGACGAGGAAGGGCGGATTGTCTGGAATCTGGAGCCGTACGCCTTTCTGGCCGCCGGCATGAGCATGGATATGCCGCCGTCGCGGATTATTCCCACCGAAGGGCCGGATACGGTCAATCCGAGCCTGTGGCGGCAGTCGCAGCTTGTGCTGCGCGACGGCCTCTACAAGGTGACGGATGGTCTCTATCAGGTACGCAACGCCGATTTGTCCAATATGACCATCGTCGAGGGAAAGACCGGCCTCATCGTCATCGATCCCCTGATTTCCGCGGAGACGGCGGCGGCCGCGCTGCGTCTCTACCGCGCCCACAGGCCGGATAAGCCCGTGGTGGCCGTCATCTATTCGCACAGCCATGTGGATCATTTCGGGGGGGCCCTGGGCGTCGTCAGCGCCGAAGACGCCGCTTCGGGAAAGGTGCGCGTCATTGCTCCGGCCGGTTTCATGTCGGCCGCCGTGGCTGAAAACGGGCTTGCCGGTCCGGCCATGCGGCGGCGCGCCGCCTTCATGTACGGCAGTCTGCTGCCCGCCGGGCCGCGCGGCCACGTGGGGGCCGGACTTGGCCTGACGACATCCCGGGGGACAAGCTCGCTGGTACCCCCCAACGAGGTCGTCAACCATGACGGCCAGACGCTGACCATCGACGGCCTGACCTTTGAATTTCAGCTGGCCCCCAATACCGAAGCGCCCGCCGAAATGCACTGGTATATCCCCGAACTGAAGGCGCTGTCCGTGGCGGAAAACTGCACGCAGACCATGCACAACCTGTATACGCTGCGCGGCGCCAGAGGGCGGGACCCCCTTCTCTGGGCCGACGCGCTGGATGAAAGCCTGCGGCGCTGGGGCGACAAGGCCGAGGTGCTGTACGGCATGCACCATTGGCCGGTATGGGGAAAGGATCGCGTCCGGACGGCGCTGGAGCTGGGCCGCGACGTGTATCGCTACATCAACGATCAGACCCTGCGGCTTGCCAACAAGGGCCTCGGCATGCTGGAGATTGCCGAACAGCTGCGCCTGCCTCCCGAACTGGACAAGCCCTTTGCCGTGCGCGGCTATTACGGAACCCTGAACCACAACGTCAAGGGGGTCTATACCTATTATCTCGGCTGGTTTGACGGCAACGCTGCCGGTCTTGACCCCCTGCCGCGCGTGGAGGCCTCCCGCCGCTATGTGGAATATATGGGAGGAGCGGAGGCCGTACTGGGCCGCGCCCGCGAGGACTTTGCACGGGGGAATTACCGCTGGGTCGCGCAGGTGCTGGATCACGTCATTTTTGCCGAACCGGAAAACATGGCGGCGCGTGAACTGGCGGCCGACGCCCTGGAGCAGCTGGGCTATCAGGCGGAAAGCGGTCCCTGGCGCAATTTTTATCTAAGCGCGGCGCAGGAACTGCGCGGCCTTGAACCTCCCGCCATGCGCACGGATTCCGACGGCGGCGATTTGCCCGGCCTGCTGCCGCCCCGGGAATTCTTCCGCAATCTTGCCGTGCGTCTTGACGGGGAACGGGCCGCGGGAAAGGATGTGCGCTTTGTGGCGACGTTCACGGACACGGGCGAAAGCTGGCTGGTGGATGTCGAGCGCTCCGTCCTCCATGCCCGCAAGGTGGACGGGAATACGGATCCCTCCCTTATGCGGATAAAGGGGCCGCAGAAGCGGCTGTATGCCATTCTTTCCGGCGCGCAGCCCCTGCCGCGGCGGCAGGATGTTGTTTCCGTGGAGGGCACGCCGGCCCCGCGGCATGCCTTTCTTGCCCTGCGG
>CAJMRA010000010.1 GCA_905215675.1 uncultured bacterium
GCGGATCAGACGCCTTCCCGTGTCGCCGCCAAGCTCCATGTCGTCGACGAGCATGCCGAGAATGCGGAAGCGCGTCTTGCAGAACGTTCCCGAATCCACGACATGGATGTCCGAGGCTCCCTGCGCGTGTGCGCGGGCAATGAGGTCGATGGCCATCTGCTGGATGTCCGTGTCGCCGAGACCGGTGCGCGAGGCAAAGCGGGCGTAGTTGGCGTCAAAGTCCCCCGGAGGGACGAAATTCACGCCGGTAACGCCAAGTCTTGCCATGTCCACGGCAAGGCTCACGAGAGCCGGTTCGCCCCGCACGTCCTCGGAAATGAAAAGCTCGTCGTCAACGAGCGCCGTGCGGAAACGCGCGGCGTCCGGCAATCTGTGCAAAAGCGCCGCGCGCGCCTGGAAAGTGTCCATCTCAGGCATGACCTACTCCTGTTCAAAGGGAATGCGGGTCAGCGCGCCGCTTTTGCGCACGCTGACGCCCTTGCGGGACACGACGAGCACGCCGCCGTTGAAGCGCTCCCCGTTTTTAACGGTGACAACCCGCCCGTCGGAGGTGCGGATATCCGCGGAAAGCCTGCCGTCCACGCCCTGCACGGACACCACGGACGGCCCGGAACGCCGTTTGGGCTTTTCCTTTTCCGCATCGTCCAGGGGCGGCAGTTTGATGGTCGCCTGCGGCGCGGGCTGCGGTTGCGGCACGGGCGTCGCGACGATGGGTTGCTGCGCTTCGGCAAGCCGCCTGCGCAGATCGGCGATTTCCGCTTCCTGCTGAAGCACCCGTTTGACGCCCCGCAGGCGAGACAGATCGCCGAGCGTCGTGTCCGACGCCGCCGGGGCGGGCAATGTCGGCGGCTTCGCCAGGGGGTCCGCCTTTTTTTCCGCGTCGGCCCTGCGCGTTCCGAGCGTCGCCACCCCCGGCGCCGTTCCGGCGGCAGGAACCTTTTTTGTCATGGCCGGGCGCGGACGCGGTGCCGGCGCATCCTTCTGGTTCATGAAGAACCAGCCCGCGACCCCGGCGACGCAGAGCGCCGAAAAGCCGCCGACAATCAGCGCGGCCTGCTTTTTAGAGAGTTTTTTAGCGTGCATGTATCATCCCCTTCACCGTCCAGCCGTCGCGGAACGTGATGTCCGAAATCGTGAGTCCAGGAATGGCGGAAAGCGTCTCGAAAAATCCCGACGCATCCCCCGTGACGCCCATGAGGATGTCCGGCACGTCGGCGATTTCAAAGGCGCCGACCTGCCAGGGAGCGGTGATCGCCACCTTGTCGACGGTCTTTGAGGCCGGTTTCTTAAAGGACAGCTTGAGCCTTGTGTTCGTTGTCTGCGCAAGCTCGTAGAGCAGCGCCGACGCCTTTTCCACGGAGAGCAAAGCCCTGTGATCCGTCCCCGGCCCGTCGGGACGCGGCGAAAGTGCGATGTCCCGCGCCTTGCGCGTTGACTGCGCGAGCCGGGCGTTCTTCCTGTCCAGCGCGCCGTTGTCCGGCGGCGCGATGAAGCTGCCCCCGTCGGCATGCCGCCATTGCAGCCCGACGTTTTTTCCGTTGCAGGACGCCTGCTCCAGCATCCAGCCCTGGGAAGAAAGCGGCACGTCCATCATGGCCGGAAGGCACTGGCGCGCGGCGTCCGCGGCCAGCGGCGCCTTCTGCCAGGCCATGTCGAAAAATTTCTCCGGGTGCTCCTTCAAATCCTTCTGGCGTTGCAGTTTCGCTTCACGCGCGATTCTGGCGGCCTCGTAGGCCGCATGCCGCGCGTATCTGTCCCACGCGGCAAGGGAGCCGCCCACAATGGCCGCGAGAACCAGCGCGGCAATCCCGCGCTGGGCTGTTGTGCGGGAAATCGCCAGATTGAGGTTATGCAGACGGCCCAAATCTCGCAGCCAGACATCCGCCGGACGCAGACGGCATCGCTCCGAAAGAAAGCGAGCGCTTTCTTCCGGGGACTCGCAAATCGTACGCTCCTTCAGGCCGGACACCGAGTGCATGAGCCGCAGCATGCTCATGGCCTCTTCCTCGGAGGCGCAGGCAAGATCGCCGCGCTCCGGGATCACGCCGTCCACGCGGCAGTAGAGCCACCAGATGCGCTTTCCGCCCGCCGTCTTGAGAGGGAAAAGCCCCAGAAAGGACGGCGGCACGTCAAGGCACGCGCAGAGCGCGCGGGCGTTGCGCCAGCGCTTCCAGTGCCCGTCCGAAGCGCCGTAGCCGTTTTGAGACAGCCCTTTGCGGCTTCCGGTGCGGGCCTGCACGTCAAAGGACACGTCCCGCTTATGGGCTTCGGAAAGCAGCGCCTTGCGGCCCGGATGACGCCTGACGGGCGGCGTCCAGACAAGCCCCACGGCAAAGACCGCATGATGCAGATCAACGAGGTTCATCGCCTAGTCCTCCGTGCCGCCCCCGGCGGCTTCAACGGAGATGGTGACGACAAGCAGCGTTTTACTGTAGCCCGCGGAACGCCCCATATTGAAAAGTCCGAGACTCTTCGCGAGGGATTGCGTCTCGTCCTGGAATCCGGCCAGCACGAGCGTCTGCCCCATCTGCATCTGCGAGCGCTGGCTGAAGGCCCGCGTGCTGGTCTTGGGGAGCTGTATGCTCAGGTCCTTCGTCGAAAACTCCGTGAGTTCGTCCAGAGTGGAGAGGTCGAGGTTGTATTGCAGCACGACGCGACGGCGATCCAGAATGTGCGGGATGATTGTCGCCGTGAAGCCTGTAGTCACTTCGCCCGGCGTCAGTTCCGTGGTCTGTCCGTAATCGGACTGCGACGCGGAAGACCCGGCCAGATAGGCCGTCCGCTGAACGGCCTGAACGGGCATCGGTTGATTACTCATAACAAGACCGCCCCCGGACGTGACCTGTACGGCGTCGCCCCATTGCTTCAACGCCTTGAGAACCCCGGAGGAATCCTTGAGTTTGCCGGAAACAATCGTGGCCGATGCCGTATTGGAACTCCCCATGTTGGCGAGGTTTCCTGCGACGATGCTCACATCGTCGTTCATGAACATGGCCTGCAAATTCAAACCGGCTTCGTTCTCATCCGTCACTTCCAGTGCCCAGACATTGACCGAAACAGCCACCTGCCGTGAAAGACGCTTGTTGGTATCCGAAATGTAGCGACCAATCTGGCGCACGTTTTCCGCAAAATCCCGAACAGTGAGAGTTCCGGCAGCCTGATTGCCGACCACGGCCCCTTCGCTCGAAAGCAGGGCCTTGACGACCTTTTCCGTGTCGCTCCAGACATCGAAGCGATAGTTGACGTTGTTGCTCTGCGCGGTCTGGCTGGACGTGTCCGCCGTGACCACCGTCGCGTTGACGCCGCTCCCGCCGATGCCGGAGTTGGAGCTCTGCCGGCTTTTGTTGGTGATCTGGCTGTCGTACTCCACGGAACCCGGCGCGGACAACAGGGTGAACGTGCGCACCATGAAGCGCGTGAACGTCACCGTGTTGCTTGCGGCGTCGTAGTCCCAGCCGTAGCCGCTGGACACGGCAATATGGTCAAGCAGGCCGCGCAGCGTGCCTTCGTAGGAAATGTCCACCGTCTGCAAGGGGCCGACGGAAGGGAGCAGAAGCGAAAGCTCCGGGTCTTCCGGCGCCCGCGTCGCGGGCCTGGCGTCCTTCAGCGGCGCGGGCTCCGCGCCGATACGCACGGAAACCGGCGTAAGTTCCGTCAGGGTGGAGACAATCTGTCCGAGCGTCCCCCGCTGGCGCAGCGTCACGTTGACGGCGAGCGCCGCTTCCGAACGATCGGATTCCTTCAGCGGCACGACGTGCGCGCCCACGTAGGAATCCGCCGAAACCTCGACCGCCCGCGAGCGCGCGAGCGCCGAAAAGTCCTTCCCCTTCGCCTCTATGGCCTCTCTGTCCGGCGCGCCGCTGTGCGCGCAGCCGAACGACAGCGCCCCAATCTGCAACGCGGCGATAATGCGGTGCATGCGTGTCATGCGTTTTCCCCTGTTTTCTGTCCGGGCCTCACCTGACGGCAGACGGCGCGCACGCCGGGCCGGCAGGTCTCCAGAGTGCACGGCCTGCCGTCATGCTTTCCGAAAAGGCAGGCCACGGCCTCCTGATAGTCCTCGTTGCGCCGTTGCCGCGCGTTCTCGTCGTCTTCCGGCGCCTGTCCGCCGGAAAGCTCCAGCAGCCGGAGCAGGGTCGCGTCCGTCTCCTTGAAAAACCTGATGAGCAGGGGATTGTCCCGCAGAAAGTGCGGTTCCCGCGAGCGCAGGATGCGGAACAGCCTGCGGCCTTCGGCAACCCTGCGGCCAATCTCGTGCCGGAGCTCTTCCCCCCGCAGTTCTTCAACCAGCGCTTCAGCTGTGGCAGTCATGGCCGCCCCCATCTTCCTTTTGTCCTGATCCCATGTATGTCGCAGAGAGCGCGTACATGTGCGGGCGAAATACCAAAGTCGTCGGCTATTTCCTTTTGCGTCTTTCCCTGGCTTGCCAGCATTGCCAGCGGATACGGGCGAAGGACATACGGACGTTCCCTCTTTTTGCGGGCGCGTTTTCTCGCGGTTTCCTTCACGCGCTCCACGATCCCGGAAATTCGCAGCCGTTTGTTCCGCGCCCGCTTCCTGGCAGTTTTCGCCACTCGCCTCAAAGACGCCTCAAGCCTTTCCTGCTTTCTGATGGCCGCTTCCAGCCTTTCCAGAAGATCGCCATTTTCCTCCGGCCCCGACGGAAGCGCGATTTTCCGGCTCCGGCCAGAACAGGAGGTCTTCGGGGCGTTCTTCCGCTTTCCTTTCCATTTCCGCCTGTCTGGCAAGCGCCAACAGTCCGAGACCGCCGCCGATTGTCGTGCTTTTCAGAAAGGCCATGAAGCCGTCGCCCGTGAAGAAGGACATGTCCATGACCTAATGCTCCGAAACGACCACGGTCTTGTTGCCTTCGTAGACCGTGACGCGCAGGGCGTGGCCGTTGGCGGCAAGAGCCGCGAAGAAGTTCCGCACGGCCTCGATGTAGGTTCCGTGGAACATGGCGCGGGACTCCATCATGTAGTCGTTGGGGCTTTCCCAGATAAGATGGTATCCGGCCACGGTGGCCCAGCCCTCCATCTGATTGCGCAGCGAAGAGCCCTTCTGAATCTCCCAGGGAAAGCCCGGAGCCGAAATCGGCGGCAAATCCGCTTCAGGAAGCGTCGTAGCGACGGTCTGCGCCGCCGGAACAACCGGCCCGGCCCCGGCAACGGGCGTCGCCGGAGGCGTCAGCGCGTGCGTCGTCTGCGCCTTTGTGGGGAGCGACGATGCGACGGCGGGCGCGCTCCTGTCTTCCGTCTTCTCCGCCCGCTGAACTTCCGCGGCCTTCGGCGGCACGGGCACGTCAGGCCCGGCAACGATGGTTCCCGCCGGAGGCTCCGAGAGATATACCAGCGTTCCCTTCGGCAGCGTCGCGAGCTTGCCGACGCCGTTCCACTTGCAGAAATCGTCCACATTGACGCCGGATCGTCTGGCAACGGCGGCAGCCGTCGCCGTTTTGCGCACGGGATAGCGCTTCGCCGTCGGCGTAACGGCGGGCGCGGGCCTGACTTCCTGTTTCGGAGCTTCCGCTTTCGCGGGAGCCGGCTTAACCGGCGCGGGGCTTTCCGGGAGCGGGCGGCTCTCCAGTTCGCGGGAAGGCGCGGGCTTCGCAGGCGGTTCGGTGTACGCCGGCGGAGATTCCTCGCCCAGCATGCGGCTTACGGAAAAGACCCTGCCGTCGCTCATGGAGATTTGCGCATAGCCCACCGCCGGGCCGGAGCCTTCCAGCGCGCCCAGGTGATAGCGCACCCCAAGGGATGATCCGCCGTAGTCCGGCGGCACAATGGCAAATCCCTTGAGCCGCAACGCCTTTTCAAAGGCTTCCCCGAACGCGCCGTCCGCGCGCGCCAGCGCCAGCGCCGTATGCGCGGGAGCATGCCGCTCCGCAAGCTGTTCCGCCGAGATTTCCGCAAGCGCCCTGGCATCGGCTGCGTGGGCCGCGCTCAGCCCGTCAAGGGACGCCCCGGAGTTGCGCGTCGCCACGCATCCGGACGCCACGCCCGCGACAAGGAGCAACGCGCACAGTTTCTTGAGTCGTTTCTTCATGATTCCTACCTGGCGGCTATGCGGCGCCCGGAACGGGCGCTGTAAAAGACCTGCTGCCGGACATGGCGCAGCCATACCTTGCTCATCATGGGGTCAGCCCGCGCCATGCGGCGCAGCGCCCAGATGGCGCAAAACCAGAAGACAATCGCCGCGCCCGCCGAAACCAGGGACATGCCGCCGATGCCGACAAGCAGCGCGGCCAGGGCTGAGCCGAGCGCGAGTTCGCGCTCCGCGCCCATAACCAAATTGGCCCGGTGCAGCGACGAATGGACAGGGATTCTGCGCAGCTCCATCACACCAGCGCCCCCGAAAAGGAGAAAACGCTGTTCACAATGCCACCAGCGAAGCAGACGATGGAGATTCCCATGATGGCCTGAAGCAGCAGCTTAAAGCCGCCGGAGATATCGTCCCTGTTGTAGAGATACATAATCCCGGCGATGGCGAGAGCCGCTATGCTGATGAGCTTGCCCGCCGTGCCTGTGACCGTGTTGACGACCTTTTCCAGAGGGCTGGAAAACTCCGAAATCCCCCCGCTGGCAAAAGCGCAATCAGGGTTGAGCAGCACGGCAAGAGCCGCGAAAAGCAACAGAAAAAGACAGGGGTTAGCGAGCCGGATGTGACGGCGCATAATCTCTCCTTGGCGAGAAAGGCCGTCGTGCGGCTCGAGGTTGGGGCTCAGAGGCCCTCAGGAAGTGATTGCTTGCCTTGCAGCGACGACAGACGATTTCAATATCGCCGCCTTTCCCAATACTGCCCTTGAACAACAGGGCCTTTCCGCAGAAGACGCAGTAAACGTTTCTTCGATTGGGGTTGGGGCTCGCATCGGCCCTCAGGAAGTGATTGCTTGCCTTGCAGCGATGACAGACGATTTCAATATCGCCGTCTTCTCCAATACTGCCCTTGAACAACACCCTTCCACAGGAGAGACAGTAAACGTCTTCTTTAACGCACGGCTGCGCCATCATAAACCGTCTCCGTTTCATAGCGACCGTTCGCATGGCCGTGCACGCGCACAATGCTTTGCAGGCGCCGCGTATTGTCGCTGGTTCGCGTCATGAAGACGACGAGATCGACCGCGCGCCCGATAAGCGCGCTTTTGCAGCCGACCCCGGCCTCTTCAACAAGTTCCTCAAGGCGCGACAAGGCTTCTTCGGTGCCGTCCGCATGAAAAGTTCCGATGCCGCCGGGATGACCGGTGTTCCAGAGCTTCAGGAGCTCCAGGGCGGCCCCGTCGCGCACTTCGCCGACAAGAATCCTCGTGGGTCGGTAGCGCATGCATGTGGCCGCCAGCTCCCGCATGCCGACTTTTTCCGTTGTCTGAAAAAAGACGACGTTCGGAGCGGAAGACTGCAACTCCCGTGTGTCTTCGAGGATCAGCAGGCGATCATCGGGGCAAAGCTCATCCAGCTCCCGGATGACTGCGTTGACGAACGTCGTCTTGCCGGAGCTGGTGCCGCCGACCACGACGATGTTTTTCCGCCCGACTATGGCCTCACGAAGAATCGGGATCACCTCCGGGCGCATGACGCCGCTTTCCACATAATCCGAAAGCGGGATAATGCGCGCGGCCTTCTTGCGCAGGGAAAAAGAGGCTCCAGGGCCGACAATCGGGGGAAAAACACCCTCAAAACGGCTCCCATCCAGAGGAAAAACGCCTTCGACAATGGGGCGTCGCTCGTCCACCGTGCAGCCGAGCGCGTTCGCCACAAGTGAGAGAATGGTCTTGCCCTGCGCAACCGGCAGTTCACCGACGCATTCCATCGCTTCCCCGTACCGCTCAACCCAGAGCTTCCCGTCGGGATTCAGCATAATCTCGACGACGTTCGGGTCTTCGAGATGCTTCATCATGAGCGGCCCGCAGTTGAACTTCAGACTGACAAGAAGACGATCGTCCATCAGCGCACCAGATACACCCAGACGTTGACAATGGCCGATACGGCAATGATGCCGGTGCAGAGGTACAGCGCAATCGCATGGCCGGAGAGCCGCGCGGAAACCGCTGTCGAGGACTCGTGCAGCGCCGCGCTCACGTGCTGAAGCTCCTGCACGGCCACCCCGGACAGCTTTTCGCTGACGCCGGCGGATTCCCTCTTCACGGCTTCGGCAAGGCCGTTCACCATGCCGTTCATGACTTCGGCGAGTTTTTCCCTGTGGCTTTCCTGGAGCCTCTTTTCCTCATTCAGCGCCGCCTGCATGATCGGCACTATGAGCAGCGCCGGATCGTCCGGCGGAATCGTGGTATTGTATTTTTGAGCAACCAGTTGACGCACAGCCTCGACGGAAAGTTCGCCCGCGTCCTGGACGGCTCCGCCCTTGTCGTCAGTTGTCATCGTATCCTTGTTCATGCGTGCCCCCTTCCCCAGCGCAGTTCGTCAAGACAGTCTTCAAGCAACACTTCAACATCATGCCGGAACCCCTGATTGCCGAGCATCAGGGTTCCGATCCGCATGAGCTTTCTGCCAACCATGTCCACCCAGGCGTCGTCGCCGTTCAGCTTCAGCTCGAACGTGACGCCGGTCGATCCGGCCCGCCCGGACAGTTTCAGGACGCATTCCTGTGCTTCCATGCCTGTGAACCTAGATGATATTGACGCGCGCGATATCTCCGCGAATCGTTTCCCAATAATTGCGCAGGCGCCCCTTCGAGGCGATGCACACCGTGGCGTCGGCCTCGGCAAATGTCTGACGATTGCAGAGCATGCGTTCCAGGTCGGCGCCGTAATTCCCCTTCACTTCCGGCAGCTCGATGGCGGCGACAATGGAAGGATACCCTTCGCTGAGAAATTCGCCGACAGGTTTGCCGCCAGCGGCAGGCACGGAAACCCTGCCGAAGTACGGATTGAGCCAGAGCACGATGCCCTGTTCGGGAAATTCCTTCGCCAGCTGCGTAAGACCCTGAAGCGTATCCTGAGTCGCCTGTCCGCCGGTAACGACCGTATGCAGCAGTATCTGATGCCCTTTCCAGTCGACGCCGCCCTCCTGAAGGAGCTTCAGGATGTCGCCCTGCCGGATGTAGTTGCCAAGCTCGACAAAGCTGGATGCGCCATTATCCACGATGACATGTTCGCACTGCGTGTAGGCCAGCCGCTCCACAAGCCCGTCGAACTTCAGCGGATCAATGGCCCCGCTTTCGTCAAGCACGTCAATCCGCGTAACGGTGAAGCTTTCGTAGCCCGCGAGCGTCGCATTGATGGGGTCGGTATCAAATGCCTCGACGCTTTTTCCCAGCGCGGTCGCCGCCTGATAAAGAAACGCCGCAATCATGCTTTTCCCGACGCCGCCCTTGCCCTGCAAGATGAAGTGAATTGTCGCCATGTGTTTCCTCTGTTATCCCCAAATTTTCACGCCCAGAACAAGGACGCCGGACTGGATCAGATAGACTGTCCCCGCGCCCATGCCGCCAAAAAGAGTCTGTCCCGCCTTCATGTCCCGGAAAAAGCTGATTTCCAGCGCCAGCGCTCCCAGATTCACCCACAGAAGCGGAAGCGCGAGACCGGGAAGGATTACTCCAGCGTAAGGGAGCAGCGCATCCGGCATGTGTCGCCAGAACATCCAGAGCGGCAACGCAACCGGCGCAAGCAAAAGGCTGCACCCGGCAACCGTCCGCAAAATCCCCTTCAGCGGATGCCGGCGCATGTAGGCTTCCGCCCGGAGCAGCCGCATGGTGTCTTCCAGCGCGGAAGCGTCCCGCTGAGGGCAAAGATCAAAAAAACCGTACACGGGCCGCAGCACCCAGAAAACAAGCGGCACGTAAAGGGCGACTCCGGCGACAAGCAGGATTTCCGACATGTTCCCCCCGGCGTCACGCCCCGGCTTTCCGCAAAACAAGATGAATGGCTGTCATGCTTCCCCCCTGAAGCATCAGGCCAGAGGCCGTTCCAGCGTAAGGACAATGCAGCCCAACGTGACTATCGCGGACAGGGTAAGGCGAAGCACAACCCCAAATGGTTCCTTATCGCCCAGAAACTCGACAAGCCACCATTCCCGTGCCGTCGGATGCTTCCTTGCGACTCGGTAAAATCCGTAGATGACAAGGTGCACAACAAGACTTGCCAGACAGCCTTTCGGAAAAAGAAGGAGAAGAGTCGGAACAATGCCCGCCACGCCCGTCACAAGCCCGCAGACAGGCAGCGCCGTCATGGAAAGCGCAAAGACAAAACCAATCCGTTCCATTCGAGTAAGTTCGACTTCATGGAACACTTTAAGAACCGGAAGCGCCCGCAGACGCCTTTTGAGCACGATTTCCTTCAGCATGTCGTGTCGCTTTCGTCCGTGTTCGGTTTGCCGTTCTTTTCCCGCGCCTGAGCCTCGTCACGTTCCGCTTCGCGTTCCAGAAAACGCAGCAAAGCCTGAATGTCCCATTGCAGCTTCATGAGCAGAAGCAGGCACGCCGCCGGCAGCGCGATTGCCGCAATCAGAAAAAACTCCATCCAGCCCATACTATTTTCCCTTGTCCTTCAGCCAATCCGGCATCGGGTGCCTCCCGAACGCGGGTTTGCCGTCATTGCCGCCCGCAATAATGCACTTCCTCTTCTGTCCATCCTGTCCCTGCGCGGGAGTCGCGGGCTTCGGCGCCGTCTCCGTCCGCTGCGCGGAAAGCGCGGGAGCGGGGGCCGGGGACTTTCTGGCATGCCCCCTGGGAGAGCGCAGCCCGGACCGGTTCACATGCAGGCGGAAGGCGTTGTAGCACATGGTCAATTTCCCTTCCTTCCGAAGCGCCGCATAGACATCAAGCACCGTATCCCCTTCCGCCAGCCGGCGCTCCACTTCCGGTTTCGCCGCAAGAAATTCCCGCCGGGCGCGACCGGGGCTCAGTCGGGGCATGTCGTCACCACCCGAAAGCCCGTGTCACAAAGTCGTACTGGAGCTGGTCGCGAACCTGCCGGGCGTCCTCATACGGCCAGGGACGGGGAAACTGGCGCCCGCTTCCCTCAAAAAGGTTGACGGGGCGCACAATCTCCGCCAGAGCGCCCAGAAAGGCATCCGTCTTGGCTACCCAGACAGCCGCATAAGGAAATTTTTTCATGAACTGCGCCTCTGTTGCCAGAAGCTCCATCAGCTGGCGGTTTTCATCAATGCGCTTCCAGATGCCGCGCCGGCCGTCGCTTTCCTGGCAAAGCCGGACAATGGCCGCCCTCTCCCTGTCGGAGACTTTCCACCCGTCCGGGGGAAAGGGATCCCCGGAAAAAATCCCGGCATCCGGGGCAGTACCGCCGTCCGTCAACGACGATCCATCCCTTGTCGGAAAGCCCCCTGAGCAGGCTTTCCCATGTCGGGGATTCCACTCGCGCGCCGCAATCGGCGCACTGTGCCGTTTCCATCGCTGTTCCTCCTGTTGTTCCGTCATCCGGCGCAACCCGTCCGCGCAAAGCTCAAGACCGGTCGCCATGCCGAGCATGAAGGCGCGATTCAGCTCCGGATCGTCAAAAGTCTTTTCCTGTTCCTTCGGCATCGCTATTTCCCCTGTTCGCTGAAAACTTTTCCCGTATCCCGCTCCCGCAGAAACGTGTCCCACGCATGGAACGGAAGGTTCTCGCAAGCCTTGTCGCCGAACGGACACTCATCAAGTTCCCGCAGCAGCTCCACGGGACAGGCGGCATGGTTTTCCATGCTTGCATAGCGGCATGCAGTCCATAGCAGCGCGGCCTGTTCGCCAATCGTCAACCCTTGTTCGGGAATCCGTTCCAGCAACTCTGTCTCACCCATCACTGTTCCTCCGTCAGTTCGTCAAAAGCCCTTATGAAGGCTTCCGCCTGCGGCGCGACGATGGCGTTGCCGTACCCGCGCAGTCGTCCCACTCTGCCGGCAGCCCCATGAGCCAGCGGGAATGCGCCGGGTTCAACTGGCCGCCACCTTCCATCCCGGCACAGGAGCCAGTCAGCATCTCTCCAGAAGCCGTCCGTCGGCAGGGGAGCGTCAGAAACGCCTGCCGCGGGAGCAGGTCGATCCTGCTCCTTCCATCCCCGCGCCGCAGTGTCATTCCGGGAGTATCCTTCCAGTCCCGCGCCGCCGGCGTCACCCAGCCCGCCAGATACGCGGCGCCCGGCAGTCTGTCCGTTCCCTGCATCGGCCCCCCGTGAGGGCCGTCCTGCCGACATGGCGTCGGCCAGCCCGCAAGCCATGCCGCGTCCGCAAGGCATGTCTGCGTCCCGTTCTCCTTCAGCTTTTGCGGATTGGCGCTGTTCTTCGTATTTTTGTTCGCCTGGGGCGTCGGCCAGCCCGACAGTTCCGCCGCTGTCTGCAAGTTCAGTCCGCCCTCCCTCTTTTGGGAGCCGACGCCGGTGGAGTTGTTTCCCATCGGCGTGGGCCACCCAGTAGAGCCTCTGCCGGATGTGCGGAGCGCCGAAGCCCGCAGCGCAGGTATCGACCGCCCCGACGGCGTAACCCGCGCCTTCCAGGTCAGACGATACAATGTCGAACCATGCAAGACCGTCTTTTGACGCAACCTGTTCGCCAAAGACTGTGACAGGGCGGCGCTCCCGGATAAGGCGGAAGAACGCGGGCCACAGATGCCGCTCGTCAGAAGTCCCTTTTCTTTTGCCTGCCGCGCTGAAAGGCTGGCAAGGACAGGAACCTGTCCAAACGGGACGGTCGTCCGCCCATCCGGCGCGGCGCAGGGCGTATGACCATGTTCCGATGCCCGCGAAAAAATGGCACTGGGCAAACCCGGCAAGATCATCCGGCGCGACATCCTCAATGCTCCTTGTGTCAACTTCGCCGGGCGCGATATGCCCGGCCCTGATAAGTTCCCGCAGCCAGCCGGCGGCAAAAGGATCGATCTCGTTGTAGTAGGCGCTCATTCGGCGGCGACGTTGACGACCACGACCAGCAGGGCTTCGGCATCCGCGCCGCGCTCCCCAGACATGCCCATGACGCGGAAAAGCCTGTCCGCGTCGCCCCGGAAGACGAGAAGCAGCGACCTGCCGTTGGCGACGTAGCGCTCATCCTTCGTTTCCGCGCCGTCAAAGGCCGCGCTGTAGGAAAGCATTCCGTCAGTTCCCGGAGTCACAGAAACCGAAAGGCTTCCGCCCTCATTCGCGACGGCAAACGGCAGACTTTCGCCGGGAGTGAGCTTTCCCTTGCCGACCGCAACCCTTCTTGCCTTGTCCCCCATGTCGCGCAGCAGTCGCTCCACATGCTCCCTGTCAGCCGAAAAAACGTCCCACTGCCCCTTCGGTTTGTCGAAAGGGAGCAGCGCCGCCGGAGCCTGCTCCAGCAGCCAGACCTCGATACCGGTGGCCCCGATCATGCGGGCATGTTTCCTGGCGGCAATGGCGCCCGACGCCATGAGCGCGGGCGAGGGGACGGCGAAACTTTCCGCAGGGTAACAGCCGCACGCGGCCACGACGGCCAGCAGGGAAGCGCACAGGGTCTTTTTCATGGTTTTTCCTTTTCTGGACATATCTTCTGATTGTTCAGTCGTTCCTGAATTTCCGACAAAAATGGATAACGTCGTACCAGCGATACCCACCACTCGTCGGGGAAGGATGGCAGATAGCCCATATGTTCAGCGATGGTCATACATTCAAGAACGCTGGAAAGACCGATAGAAAACTCATGTTCCCTGTCCTTCATGCCGAAGACCAGAAGTTCGTCGCAATGAGGACAGAAAATTTCACGCTGTCCAGCTTCAAGACACGCCCTGTTATCAAACATATCACCCATAATTTTACATGGACATTTTTTTCTTATCGATAACTACTGAACACATATCGCAAACCAGCGGGAAAATACCACCGCAAAGAGACCGCATACCGGCAACATCAACCATAACAGACCTCGCGTACAACAATCCCTCGGCTTTTCGTCCGGCTTGAAACACCACCAGAACATGGATGCAGCGGCAAGATTTCCGGCTGACACAAATAAAAACAATGTTTTTCTTGTTATTCCGATTGACATGAAGGCGTCATACAGCACAGCCAGCATCATGATTTCCGTGGCCGCAAGCATGCCGACCTCCGCCCACCAGAGAAGCCAGTCCGGCCTGTTCTTGCAGAAGAGGAGGAAACGCCGGCCATCGTCCAGCCGCGCCTTCAGCTTCCGCACGGCCAGACGCCGCGCATTCCGCTTCCTGGTGGGCTCCCGCCACTCCCGCGGCTCTGGAGGCTCGTATGCCGTCAGAACGCGCCGGCGCGCCCGGATACGCCGCATCAGGCGTAAACCCTTTCAAGCCAGTCTCCGAACGACGGGAGAGGCATTGCCCCGGCCAGGCTTTCCCGTGCCCGGTCAAGCAGCTTTTCCGGCGCGAATCCCCGCGCCCTGGCGCGACAGAGCGCGGCGCAAATCCTGCCTCTGGCCTCGGATGGCCAGAGGCGGCTGAAGGCGTCGAAAACGCTTCCCGCCTCGTCTGCCTTTGCCTGCTCTTCCGGGGTTCGCTTCGCCGGGGGAAGTTCCTTTACGGGCGGCGCGAGAGGTACGGCCCGTGCGCCGGAGGAGGCATCGACGCCGCAGGCCGCCCCGTCCCGCCGGAACGGTTCGTCGTTCCAGCGTTCGCCCTGGAGCCAGCCGGTCAGGTTCGGGACATAACCGCGCTTCCAGCGGCTGTCGCAGCTCTTGAAACGCTCGACAACGCCTAAAAGCGCGTCGATGTCCGGCAGGCGTCCCGCCCGCGCGAGAGAGCGGAAAGTTCGTTCAGCGGAAAGCCGCCCCTGCTTGATCGGCCATGCCTGGAACAGCCGGTCAAAGGCCGCCGGAAGGAAGGCGGGACTGGTCGTACCGACCGCGCCGTCCGCGCTCCTCTTCATTCCCGCCTTCATGGAGTAAATCCTCGACCGTTGAGCCAACGACCGACCTTCCGGCGTTTCAGCCCTTGTGGAGCGTGAAAGAAAATCCCCCCTCCCGGAGAGTTTCGGAGGACAGACGCCGCCCGTCGCACACGCTCTTGTCTGTGCGGGAGCGGATACGCGACGCGAAGGAGGAACGTCGCTCGTGCTGGTCGTCGGAAGGGGGGAAAGGGGGGTAATATCTCTCTTTTCTTCTTTCTTATCTTCCTTAAAGGAAGGACCGGCAGATTTTGCCGCTCCGACCGGTACATTTTTCCGGTCCTCGGACAAAAAAAGAGAGTCGGTTTCGTAGCCCAGCCGCTCGAGCAGCGACATGAGCCGGGGAGATCTGAGAAGGCGATAGACGCTGCGTCCGTTGCTGGATGTCCAGTCGCGACGCACGTCGATATACTCGTAGTGACGCAGGATGCCGAGGTAGGTCCGGGCCGTCCGCTCGCAGCCCTTGCACACGAGCGCGAGCGTCTCCATCGGAACCGAGCATTCGCCGGTATGGAGAGAGGAGACGAAGAGGAAGGCGTAGAGATGGCTCGCTCCAAGCCCCACCTCCCGATCAAGGTCAATGAAGCGGGGATAGAACTTGTCCGCCACTCTCAAAAAATTCTGAGGCACCAAAGTCTTCATCTCAGCCCCCGGAAAAAGGCAAAGAAAAAGCCCCCCGAACGCTTGACGCCGGACTTCAGGAAGACTATGGTAAAACCTGTTCGTGGCTCACCACAGTGGGCATTGCCTCGAAAGTGCTCCAACACTTTCGGGGCTTTTTTCTTTCGCTCTTTTCTGTGCTTTTCTGGTTTTTGCTACCCGTTTTTTAACCCGGAAATTGCTCGAATCGCAAACAACATACCATATCGCCTATACGGCGATTCCGGCTTCCCGGCACTCCCGAATCAGAGGCCCATGCATCTTTTTCGGCACAAGATTCTTGAAGTATAACGCGGTCCTGAGAAGAGCCCGCTCGCAACCGCCGGGGCCTTCTTCCTCCAGCGCATTGAAATAATAGTGCTTGACCTTGGGATCACGGGTTTCCATGAAGGAATCGAGCCGCAACCGACCGCCATCATTGCGCTTTCTCATCAAAAATCTCCTTTTTGCTGCCCATCTCTGTAAAAAACGCCCCTTCCGGTTAGCTATAGGGTGTTGCAAAACCCAAAAAGGGAGCTGGCCCCCAAAACCAACTCCCTTTAATCATTAACTTTCTACTTTTTTGCCTTGGAATCCGCAAGCAAAAGGGGTTCCTTCCCCCTCAAGACAAAACGTCATGAGTCCTGAGCCTGAGGAGGAGAGCATGATTCGTTCGCCCGTTGTTGCCGGTCGGTTTTATGCCGGGACTGCCGGGGCGCTGGCAGCCGACGTGGCCCTGTGCATGGCGGAGGGGGCGGCTGTCGCCGCGCCTGTGCCGCTCGAAGCCGCGCGCCCTGCGGCCGTCATGCTGCCGCATGCCGGGCATGTCTATTGCGGGCGCGTCATCGGCGCGACGCTTTCCGGCGTGCGTCTGCCGCGCCTGCTGGTGCTGCTCTGCCCCAATCATACGGGGCGCGGCACGCCCCTTTCCGTCTGGCCGGGCGGCGCATGGCGGACGCCGCTGGGCGACGTGCCCTGCGACGACGCCTTTCTTGCCGCGCTGGGCGCGCATGCGCCCTTTGCGAGCGATCCGAGCGCCCATCTTGGAGAACATAGTCTGGAAGTGCTGCTGCCCTTTTTGCAGCTGATGCCCGACGCGCAGCCCGTCATTGTGCCGGTATGCGTGGGCACGGCGCAGCCCGCCGTCCTGCGGGCCGCGGGAAAGATTCTGGCCGGGCTGCTCGCGGAGCGGGACGACGCGGGCCTTGTCGTCAGTTCCGACATGAATCATTACGAGCCGGAAAAGGCGACCCTCATCAAGGATGATGCCGCGCTGGAGCGCGTGCTGGCGCTGGACCCGGACGGCCTGCTGGAGGTCGTCGCCCGGCATTCCATCTCCATGTGCGGCGCAGCGCCCATGGCGCTGGCGCTCCATGCCATGCGCGAGCTGTGCGGCGCGACCCGCCGCCCCCTGCCGCAGGCCGCCGTCCTGCTGCACGAAACCTCCGCCCGCGCTTCCGGCGATACCTCTCATTGCGTCGGCTACGCCGGCGTGCGCTTCTGGTAGAGCGTTTCACCTTTGAAAAAGGTGAAACGCGAGGCGGCGGCACAGCCGATGAAAGGTTCCGTCTTTTTTTCGCGTTGCCGGGGGACGAGCGGCGGAAGGATGGCGTTTGTATTGCCCAGTTCGTTGCTTCTGAACGAAGCGCGCCGGGGGAAGGGATGCAAGTTCCCTTCCCCCGGTTTTTTTTAGAGCGTTTTATCTTTGAAATGGGTTGAGG
>CAJMRA010000011.1 GCA_905215675.1 uncultured bacterium
GCGCTGTGCCGCCGCCTCGCGTTTTCACCTTTTTCAAAGGTGAAACGCTCTAAGGGGGTTTCCTTCTCCCCAGAATAACAAGCCTATGCCGTTGCGCGCCAGTGGACCGTCACTTCGGTCCGGTGCGGCGTGCTGCCGAGGAAGAAGCCGGGGCGGCTGTTCAGGCCCAGCCCTGTGGGGCGGGCCGGAGCCGTCGTGGGATGCAGCACGAGATCGAATTCCAGCGAATGCTGGACAAAGGCCCGCACGTGGTCGCGGATGCGCGCATACCATGCGCCGTCATGCAGAAAATCCATGATGTCGTCGGGATGCACGGCATCCAGATGGATACGGAAACGTCCCGTGCTGTCGCGGAGTTCCCGGCCCACGACGGCATCCTCCCCCAGGGTGGCGTTGGCCGCGCCGAGGCGGCAGCGTTGTTCGCGGGCGATGACGACGCGTCGTTCCACGCATTCTTCCACGCGCACGTCGCGACGCCGGAGCAGATAGCCCAGGGAGCGTTGCAGGCGCAGGGCGGAGCGGTTGCGGCAGACAAAGAGTTCCGTCAGGGCCGCGGGCGGCGGAGCGTCGCCGTGATCCGGTTGTCCCATGAGGCAGTACAGCAGATGGGCCGCCTTGCCGTCGCCGCTTTCGAGCAGACGCCGGGGCAGACGGTTCTGCCGTTCGGCGTCGTACAGCAGATGATAAAAATGGTTGTTGATGATGTCGAGAAAGTCGCGGGTCAGACTGTCGTCGTTGCGCGCCTCTTCGAGCAGTTCCTCCGTATAGAAGGTCGGCAGCGGCCCCATGGTGCCGTACAGGCCCAGCAGGGTCGTCGTCAGCCGCCAGAACGGGGGGACGGCCGGGGCGTCGGGATCGTCCGGCGTCCGTACCTCCGTAATGTCCGCCGCGGGAAAGGCCAGCGACAGATGCGGACGGATAAAGACGTCCTGCGCAAAGGGCGGCAGCGACGCCGTGTCGGCATGGAGGCGTTCCAGAAGACGCAGGGCCTGCCCCAGCGTCATTTCCCGCGCGCGTTCGCGCAGCAGGGTCGTCAGATCAGCGGGCGCGTGCCCAGATGCGGCGTCCATGACCAGCTCTCGTTTTCATTTGCCAGCGCGACATGCAGCCGGGTGTAATTGTTGAGGAGCGAAAATTCCGAAAACAGCATGTTCAGCGCGCTGCAGAACAGATAGGCGTCGCCGCGTGAAACAAAGGCTTCCCGGCTCAGGGAAAGATGCAGGTCGTGCCCGCGCAGCAGGCGTCCCCGAAACAGTCGTTCGCCGGGCAGGGAGCGAAAGTCGAGGATGGCGTCGCAGCGGCGGCGATGGGCGGCGGCAAGTTCCGGCGCGGCTTCCGCCGGGGGCAGATAGAGGGAAAGCAGCTCGCGCAGGGCGCGGGGCGAGGCCAGCGACAGCAGGTTGGCGTTGATATGTCCCACAAAGCGCCAGAGCAGCGCCTCGTCGGCGGGGCGCGGCAGGGTCGGCGTCGGCGCAAGAATGTTGCTGAAGGTCGCCATGCCGGGGGAACTGTCCGTGGCTTCGCAGATGTCGCCCACCTGAAGCCGGGACGGCTGGCTGACGTTGCAGCAGCGCAGTTGCAGGGCCAGCGTGAAGGGCGTCGTCGTCATGGCGGCGGCGCGGCGGTACAGCGGCATGATCAGGTGCTCCGTCTGGCCGGAAACCGGGGAAAGGCGGAAGCGTATCTGGTAGATGCCGCCTTCGCGCTGCGGATCGCAGGCTTCGAACGGCGAAAATTCCTCCATGTGGCCGCCGGGAAAGAGCGCCGTGGCCCGTTCCGCCGAGAGTATGTCGAGCGTGCGGCGCACGCCGTCCTGCGGGCGCAGGGGGTATTCCTCCTGCGTGTGATCGACGTTGACGGGTTCGGACGGCACGCTGCAGATGTTGCTGGCCGGAAAGACGTTGAGCAGGAAGGCCCCGTCCCGGAAGTTCACGTCGCGCACGGCTTCGCCCCGAAGATGAAAGCGGAGCTCGTATTCGGACGCTTCGGGCAGGGAAAGACGATCCAGCCCCGTCAGATGGAAAAAGAGAAGCTGCTGCGGTTGCAGAAAGTAGCGTTGCAGCATCATGTAGGAGCGGGCAAGGCCGCGTCCGGCGGCAAGGCGTCCGTCATGGGGGGGAATGTCCGCCGGTTGCAGGGCCGAAACGGGCAGGGGAAAGATCCGTTGCCCGACGACGACTTCCAGCCGGATCAGGCCGTGCCGCAGGGCGTAATAGTGCCGCCCGGCTTCGGAATAGGGCGCGGCCAGATGCAGGCGCAGCGGCGTCTGCTTCAGCGCCGACAGGGGGAAGGGGGAGGCCAGATGCAGGCCGAGCGTCGCCGTGAGATCGTTGCTGCGTTCAAAGGTGGTGCGGAGAATGCGCATGGGCAGCAGCGCGGCGTCCGTATCCAGCGTATAGATACAGGGGACGCCGTTGACCGGTCGGGAGGCAAGTTCGATACCCCGCCGCAGGGGGAGTATTTCCCGCAGCTCGGGACGCGGCGTAAAGGCCACGAGCGTTGTTGACGGCGCGGGCAGGACGGCATGGGGAAAGGTCAGGCGCAGCAGGGTCTGCAACAGCTCCGGGGCCGTCTGATCCAGACGGCGGCGGATGCGGCCGCAAAGATAGGCGACGCCTTCGAGGATGCGCTCCACGTCGGGGTCGGCCCCGGGCTGCATCATGGGGGCCAGCGCCGGATATCGCCGCCCGAAGTCCCGCGCGTCCTCACGCAGGACGGAAAGTTCCCGCTGATAGTAGTCGTCCATGGCTGTTCTCAGAAAAAGGTGTCCTGACGTTCCCGCCGACGTTGTTCGTCGTCGGCGGCCGTATCCTCAAGGCGTCTGACGGCTTCTTCCTGCATGGCCGCGGCGCGGCGCAGGGCTTCGGGGTCCTCCAGCCGCAGACGGGCCGAGCCGCGCGTATTGGTCATGGTCAGGCGCACGCCGTCGGCAAAGTCCCGCGCATAATTGCCGTAGCGCGGGCCCACGGGATCGCCCTCGCGCTGATTCGCGCCCAGCTGAAAGCGTTCCCTGGCGGCCCTGTAGAAGCGTTCCCCGGCAGGGCCTTCCATGTCAAGCCGGGCCACGCGACGCTCCGGGCCGCACAGCCAGACGTTCGCCCGCGGTATGGGAGCGTCCTCCGAGGCATGCTCGAAATGTTCCACAACGCAGCCGTCGCCGTTCGTCATGGAGCGGGAGACGTATCCGGCCGCGCGCAGATGCGCGCGCGTCGCCGCCGTCCGATCCCCCGGCCGGATACCGAAGACGGCGGGCGACGGCGGGCGGTCTGCCGGGGCGTCCGCCGCGGCGGACGGAACGAACCACAGTCCGGCGAGAACGCACAGGGCCGGAACGCACAGGGGCGGGCAGTACGGGAGAAAATGACGTCGCGGCATGGCTTCCTTGCGCTCAGGGGCGGGCCCGCAGTTGTTCTTCAAGCGTTGCGATACGCGCCTTCAATTGCGAGGCGTCGTCTTCGGGAAAGGCGTTTTTCACCTTGTCATGCAGGCTTTGCTGCAGACGTTCGAGTTCGCTCTTGCTGTTCGTCGTGCCGCCGCCTACCCCGGGGCCGAAGATCTTGACGGCTCCTCCGTAGACGTCCAGTATGCCGCTGGTTGTTCCGACAATGGAGGCGCCGGAAAACTGTATGTCGGCGACATTCACCCTGGCTCCCGTCAGCGTGACGGAACCGTCCGACGCACAGCCGACACTCGTTGCGCCGTCCTGACTGCTCATCCGAACGCCCTTCTGCTCCAGCGCGACCAGCGAGGTCCCCCGTTCCAGGAGCATCGCGTCGGAATTCATGACAAGGGCGGCGTTGTACTCCTGTTTGTTCCGTTGCGGCTTGCAGCCCAGCGCCATGAGATCGGGAGAAAAGTTTGCTTCCGTGCAGGGCTTATCGTCGGCATTCTTCGCCGTTTGGCTCATCAGGCGGATTTGCCCTTTTGCATCCGAGGTGGAAAGGAAAAGGCTGTGCCGGTTGTCCTTATGTTCCTGCATGGAGATGATGCCGTTGCCGCCCTTCAGAAACAGTTCCTTGTCGCCGACGACGACGGCATTGTTTTCGCTGCGCTGATAGGACCAGCGATTGCGCCTGAATTCCAGTTCCGTGGTATCGGCAAGGAAGGTTGCCGCCTTGCGGATGTCCGAGCCGGAGAGGTTCGTTTGCGTGTTCCAGTGCAGGGTGTCCATTTCCTTCATGAAGTCTGTGGCGTGAGTCTGAGCGTTCTTTTCGATCTGAACGCCCCAGGCGTTCGCCCCGGCGAGGTGGGCCTTGTCTTTGTCACTTTGAGAAGCGTCGGCCGGAAGCGGCTGCATATACGGTTCGAGAATCTTGATGGGCGTGCTCTTGTCCGCATCGGCGAAGGCGCCCTGCGCTCCGAGAGCTTTCGCCGTCGAGGTTTGATCGGCCCGGGGAAGGTCGCGCGTATTGCGCAGGATACCCCGCTGGGAGTGCATGGCAATGGAGTCCTGCGCCGTCATGGTGATGTTGCGATCTTTTGCCTGCAACAGGATACCGCCGATGCGCTCGTAAGTCTTGTGCATGTGATAATAATTCTTGCATAGAAGGATTTTTGCAAGAACCTCGGGAAGAAGACCTGTTACGCTATCGACCGCGAAATTACGAATGCTCGCATTTTTTGCTTTTTGATAATAACGATTGTTTTTGTCATCTTCGTCAAATTTCTGGCAGGCATTATTCCAGGCCGTTTTCAGTTCCGAAAGAACCTTTTCCAGTTCTTCCTTCTTGCTTGCCCTGTCTTTTGCATTTTTTATTTCTTGATCAAGTTGCGTTTGCTTTTCTTCGAAAGCATTCTTCCTTGTCGTATCGGTTTTATTGTCATCATAGGCTTTTTTTGCTTCCCTGTATTCTTTTTCCGCTTTTTTCAGGTCGTCATTTCTGACGTCAATGGCGGATATGCATTTGGTAAGTTCAGCCGAGACGGCCGCATAATAATCACAGGGAAAAATGTCATTCATATATTTTTCGTAATCGGAGTTTCCCTTTTTGTAGAGGGCATAGGTGCTGTTGTCATGGGCATAGAGGGCTTCCATGGCATTGCCCAGAGCCGTTTTGTAGGTGGTCATGGCGGGGGGCGATGCCGTCACCGAACTGATTTTGCCCGCCCCGGAGAGACCGGAAGACGCGATCTGACTCAGCAGATAGGCGATGACAAAAAACAACAATTCCTTCGGGGTCGGATCCACGCGGAGTTCCGTCTTGGCGGCATCATTGGACGTCGCCAGCGTGCCGCCGTAATCAGGGCAGGAAATTGAGCCGCTTTTCCAGCTCGGGATATCCATGAGCAGATCCAGTACCGACGAAGACATCTTGATTCCGGCCGAAGCCCACTGCAGCTGTTCCTGCAACTTGTCATTTTTGGTGGCGCTGGAGAGGGAGTCCAGAACGGCCGTGGAAGTATCCTTCACGCCCTTGAGGACAAACGCGATATAGGCCATTGCGTCCTTCAGGCGCTTGGCGCTGCTGCTGCTCTTGAAACCGCTCAGCTGGGACTGGAACAGACCGGCCAGTTTCGCGGAACCAAGGCCCGCCGTCTCGATGCATTGGGCCGAGGTGAGCTGCGCGCTGTCCAGAGAACCGGCCGTGAAGGTCAGGCCGCCGCCCGTCGCCGTGGAAAGCGAGATGCCCTGCTTGGTGTCCGTGTCGTTGATGGTGATCTGATTGCCTCCGGCCGTCCGCAGCCCCTGGATATTGGTATTGCCGGCGTTGGAAATGGAGCCGGTTTCGCCGTTGGCCAGCGCGCCCGCAATGACCGGCAGATCGGGATTGCCGTCCACAAAGGAAACCAGCACTTCCGTACCGGGCTGCAGGGGCAGGCTCAGGCCGCTGTCCTTGCCGACCTGCGGCTGGGCGCGTCTGATCCAGCAGCTGGCGTTGCCGCCCGCCCTGCCGGAGATATCGAAGGGAAAGGTCAGCTTGTAGCGGCCGTACTGGTCCGTCTCCGCCCGCGCGCCGGAGCCGTCTCCGGCCACGAAGGCGCGCAGCACCCCGGAAATGCGGTTGCGCGGGGCCGTGCGCGCCGGACGATAGGGCACGTCGGCTTCCATGCAGGTAAACGTGTTGCGGTAGTAGAGATGTTCCCCGGCATCGCGCAGGGGAATACCCAGACCGAGGGAAAGATAGGCGTCCTGCCGTCCCTCGTGCGTGATTTCCGTTACCAGATAGTCGCGGTTGAAGGCGTCGTTATAGTGCCTGTCCAGCCGGAAGATACGGCCCGGCCGCAGGGTGGGGGCGGAGCTTGTGCCGTGAAACAGGCGGCTCCGGCAGCGCAGCTCCTGCGCGCGGATGGTCGCCAGTCGCGCGGCGTCGGCGTCGTTGTCCACATATTCGTTGCTCAGGTAGACGTCGCCGAGACCGTCGGCGTCCACGTCGGCCATGCCGACCACGGGCGTGTTGGGATTGCGCCAGTCGTAGCTGCGCAGCACGACGCGGCGCGGCAGGGGCGTCTGCGCCAGCGAGAAGCTGACGACGACCTCTTCCCGGCGCTCGCCTTCCAGACCGGAAACGGGAGAGTAGGCAAGGCGGGGCGCATTTTCCACACTGTGGGATTGCGGCGCGTCGGCAAAGACGACGGTGTCCGCGCCGTTCTTTTCCTCAAAGTAGAAATAGGCCCCCTGTTCCTCCATGCGCCAGCACATGTAGTCATAGAGGCTTTCCTGATACTGCATGGCGAATTCCGGCTTGGGATAGTCCCGCGCCATAAGACGGAATTCGTGCGGGAACTGGAAAAAGGGCTGCGAGGTCATCAGTTCCCGCAGCACGTCTTCCAGTTTCTTGTCGAGAAAGACGGCGCTCTGGCGTATCCCGCTCAACTTCCAGAACGTGGGCCGCAGGCGGACGGCATAGTAGGCATAGCCGTTGAAGAAGCCCCGTTGCTCCACGGCCGCCGGATAGCCGGAAAAGACGGCGGGCGCGGCGTCGCCGTCGCGCAGCACCTCGAAGCGGCAGGGAGCGGCAAGGAGCCTGCCCGTATCCACGGCCGGGTCGGCGCAGACAAGATCAATATGGAAATCGAACAGGCGATGCAGGCCTTCCACGCCGGTAAAGCCGATGACATGAAAGGGCTTTTCCGTCTGAACGGGAGAGAAAAAGCGGAAGCGTTCGGTCAGCGTGGTTGTCATGGCGGACTATCCTTGAGCATGTTCGGTTTGAAACGATTTGCGTTTCAAACTATGCGGGAAAAGAGCTGCGTATCCGAATCGTTTCGGGCCGGGCGGCGCTGTGCCGCCGCCTTGCGTTTTTCCCTTTTTTCAAGGGTAAAACGCTCTACGAAGCGTCGCCGGCTGCTTCCTCGTGCGCCATGGCCGCGGCATCGTCCGCGTGCGAATCCTGATGGGCCTGCCGGGCCGCGTCATCGGCGTCCTCGATGGCCTGGAAGGCGTTTTCGCTGCTGACGGGAGCGGAACAGCCGCATATCTTTATGGCATTATTGCCCAGGGAGAAGATACCGTTGGCGGTACCCTTGATCTCCGAGCCGGAGAGCTGGATATCGCCGACGCAGATGGATTTGGCCCTGATTCGGACTTCATCCTTGACGCAGGCCACAAAGGACTGCCTTGTCCCAAGAACAGCCCTGTTCTCGTCGCACAGGCTGCCCGATGAGCCCGTATACAGGAACCCGAGGTTCTCCTTCAGGATCAGGCTCGTGAGCGGCAAGTTGTTGGATGCCCTGCAGGCCAGTTCAAGCTGCAGCGGCGTCTGCGTTATGTCCATGAATTTTTCGAGGGCGTAATCCGTTTTGGTCCGCAGGGTTATCATGGCGTTGTCAGCCGTCGTGTTGAGAAAGATGCCCCGGGGAACGTCGGGCCGCTGCTTTCCATAGAGTATGACTGAGGACGGACCGCTGCCCAGAAAGAGCTTGGCGTCCCCGGAGATGCGGGCGTCTTCTTCGCTGTGCTGGCAGGACCAGCGATTGCGCATATAGTGCAATTCCGTCGTATCGGCGATGAAGGTCGCCCGTTTGCGGATATGCTTGCCTGTTTTTTCGTCGTCCTTGAGGTTCCACCGGATGCCGTCGAGGTCTTGCCGCATGAAATCGGTGGCATGTTTGCCTTGATTGATCTTGACGCCCCAGTAGGCGGCCGCATCCATGCCCGCGCGCGTGGGCTTGAGGTTCTTGCCGGGGGTGTTGTCCTCGTAGGGTTCAAGAACGCCGAGCGTATCGGCCTTTTCCCCCGGAGCAAAGGCGCGCAGTTCGCCGAGCGCGCTTTCCGTATCGCCGGAGGGATTCTTTTTCTTTGCCGGCGGCGAAAGTATTTCGGCTTCGGGCAGGTCGCGCGTATTGCGCAGGATACCCCGCTGGGCATGCATGGCGACGGCGTCCTGCGCCGTCATGGTGATGTTGCGATCCCGGGCGCGGAGCAGGATGCCGCCCAGCTTCTTTTTGGGATTGAATCCCTTGTAAAAGAGTACCTGGCTTATGATTTCGGGAAGCAGCGCCGCCAGCGTGCTGACCATATAGGAGCGCCCGCTTTCATGCTTCTTTTGCTTGTAATAGGCCAGATCATCCTCATTATTTTGGCAATGGGCGCTCCATGACCTGTGCAGTTCGTCCTGTCTTTCTTTCAGCGTCGCTGCCGTATCCTTCGAGGCCGAGGCCATGGCGTTGGAAAGATCCTGATTGACTTCATCATAGGCGGCGCATGCTTGCGCAAGGTAGTCGCTCTTATTATCCGAATACTTCTTGTATGCGGTCTGATCGCTCTCATAGAGTTCGTCCATGGCCGCTTCCAGCGCGCCCATGTAGGCGATTTTCGGATCCGCCGCCTTCACGGTTGTTCCCACGGTCACGCTGTCGGTGACGAGACTTGTCAGCCGTCCGGCGAAGTAGGGGACTGCCGCGGAAATCATGTCGCCCCATCCCGGAGAGACCTGCATCAGGGTCTTGGCCATGTCGTCTTCGGCCACCATGGCGCCGCCGTAGGGTATGGGCGCGGTGTTCAGGCCCACGGCAAGGCTGCCGATGGCATTCAGAATGGTGGTGAGGCTCTTGGTCCCCGCCGTGCTCCAGTCCAGTTCATTTTTTGTGGAGGCATCGTCCTGCTGCGAGGACAGCGTATTTGTGATGGCGGAGCCATAGTCGCTGAGGGAGGCGCACAGGGCCGGCCAGTAGGCGTTCTTGTCAAAGCGGAACGCGCCGCTGCTGACCTTGAAGCCGCTGAACTGGGACAGGCCGAAGCTTGCCAGCTGCGCGCTTCCCGAGCCCGCCACCTGTGAGAGGTGCGCCGAATGAAGCAGGGAACTTTCCGTTGATCCGGCCGCCACGGTCAGGCCGCCGCCCGTCGCCGTGGAAAGCGAGATGCCCTGTTTGGTGTCCGTGTCGTTGATGGTGATCTGATTGCCTCCGGCCGTCCGCAGCCCCTGGATATTGGTATTGCCGGCGTTGGAAATGGAGCCGGTTTCGCCGTTGGCCAGCGCGCCCGCAATGACCGGCAGATCGGGATTGCCGTCCACAAAGGAAACCAGCACTTCCGTACCGGGCTGCAGGGGCAGGCTCAGGCCGCTGTCCTTGCCGACCTGCGGCTGGGCGCGTCTGATCCAGCAGCTGGCGTTGCCGCCCGCCCTGCCGGAGATATCGAAGGGAAAGGTCAGCTTGTAGCGGCCGTACTGGTCCGTCTCCGCCCGCGCGCCGGAGCCGTCTCCGGCCACGAAGGCGCGCAGCACCCCGGAAATGCGGTTGCGCGGGGCCGTGCGCGCCGGACGATAGGGCACGTCGGCTTCCATGCAGGTAAACGTGTTGCGGTAGTAGAGATGTTCCCCGGCATCGCGCAGGGGAATACCCAGACCGAGGGAAAGATAGGCGTCCTGCCGTCCCTCGTGCGTGATTTCCGTTACCAGATAGTCGCGGTTGAAGGCGTCGTTATAGTGCCTGTCCAGCCGGAAGATACGGCCCGGCCGCAGGGTGGGGGCGGAGCTTGTGCCGTGAAACAGGCGGCTCCGGCAGCGCAGCTCCTGCGCGCGGATGGTCGCCAGTCGCGCGGCGTCGGCGTCGTTGTCCACATATTCGTTGCTCAGGTAGACGTCGCCGAGACCGTCGGCGTCCACGTCGGCCATGCCGACCACGGGCGTGTTGGGATTGCGCCAGTCGTAGCTGCGCAGCACGACGCGGCGCGGCAGGGGCGTCTGCGCCAGCGAGAAGCTGACGACGACCTCTTCCCGGCGCTCGCCTTCCAGACCGGAAACGGGAGAGTAGGCAAGGCGGGGCGCATTTTCCACACTGTGGGATTGCGGCGCGTCGGCAAAGACGACGGTGTCCGCGCCGTTCTTTTCCTCAAAGTAGAAATAGGCCCCCTGTTCCTCCATGCGCCAGCACATGTAGTCATAGAGGCTTTCCTGATACTGCATGGCGAATTCCGGCTTGGGATAGTCCCGCGCCATAAGACGGAATTCGTGCGGGAACTGGAAAAAGGGCTGCGAGGTCATCAGTTCCCGCAGCACGTCTTCCAGTTTCTTGTCGAGAAAGACGGCGCTCTGGCGTATCCCGCTCAACTTCCAGAACGTGGGCCGCAGGTGGACGGCATAATAGGCATAGCCGTTGAAGAAGCCCCGCTGCTCCACCTGCGCGGGATAACCGGAAAAGACGGCGGGCGCGGCGTCGTCGTCGCGCAGCACCTCGAAACGGCAGGGAGCGGCAAGGAGCCTGCCCGTGTCCACGGCCGCGTCGGCGCAGACAAGATCAATATGAAAATCGAACAGGCGATGCAGACCTTCCACACCGGTAAAGCCGATGACATGGAAGGGCTTTTCCGCCTGAACGGGAGAGAAAAAGCGGAAGCGTTCGGTCAGAGGGGTCGGCATAGGCGTAATCCTCGGCAGACGGCAGGCGTTGTGTCAGGAATGTACGGGAGAAGTCCCTTATATGCCATTATGTCCGCAAAGAAAAGGGAACCGTCTGTCGGCTTCTTGCGACGCCTCTGTATAACTGATTGATATTGTTGTCTGTAACGGGATGTAACTTTCCGGCGGGCATGCCGGGGAACCGCACGGGGAAAGGCGTTTCGCCGTTGCGGCCGCGACGGTTCGGAGAGGCGGGCAGGAAAGAGCGTTTATTGAAGTCGTTGCAGAAGGGCGCGGGCCTCGGCATCGTCGGCGTCGGCCGCGCGTTGCAGCCAGCGGCGGGCCTGTTCCGCGTCGGCGGGGACGCCGTCGCCCCGGAGCAGGCAGAGGCCGTAATTGCGCATGCCCTCGATATCGCCCTGTTCGGCGGCCCTGCGATACCATGCGGCGGCTTCGGCGGCGTCGGGGGACGCGCCCTCGCCGGTCATGAGGGCATAGGCAAGATGCGTTTGCGCCGGTCCGTAGCCCTTTTCCGCGCCGCGGCGATACCAGCGCACGGCTTCGGCGGCGTCCCGGGGAACGCCGAGGCCGTTTCGGAGGCATTCTCCCATGTAGTAGGCGGCAAGGGGATAGCCCTGTTCGGCGGCAATGCGGAACAGGCGGACGGCCTCCCCGGGATTGCGCGCAACGCCGCAACCGTCAAGGCAGCACTGGGCAAGATTGGTGATGGCGGGAACGTAGCCCTGTTCGGCGGATGCCCGGAACAGGGCGGCCGCGCGGTTCTGATCCCGGACGACGCCGTCGCCGCGCATGAGGAGATTGCCGAGATTGTACTGGGCGTCCGGATAGCCCTGATCGGCGGCCTTTTCGTACCATGCGGCGGCTTCCGGCAGGGAAGGCCGCATGCCGTAGCCCAGTTCGCAGCAGACGCCGAGATTGTATTGCGCGGGGGCGAAGCCCTGCATGGCGGCCATGCGGTACCATTGGGCGGCCTGCCGCCTGTCCTGCGGCGCGCCCCTGCCTTCCAGCAGCATGTTGCCCAGTTCCCACTGGGCGCGCGGCAGGCCGTTGCGGGCGGCGCGCAGCAGCAGGGGCAGCGCCTGCGCCGTGTCCCGGCGAATATCCCGCAGCAGCAGCGCCGCCGCGCAGTCCGCGTCCGGCGTCCGGGCCTGCGCAAGGTCCGTCAGCAGGCGTTGCAGTCCGGCGGCGTCGCACGGCGCGCCTTCGAGCACGGCCCCGGCCCGCTCCACGAGGGTCTGCGCGTCCTGCGCCTGTACGGAAGGCGCGGAGCCGCACAGCAGGAGGGCGCACAGCAATGCCGGAAGATGACGACGAATCATGACGGTTCCTTTCTGGGCGTCGGGGCGGCGCGGCCCCGCGGCGTTGAGGGAGAGCGCGGCGGCAACCGCGCATGGAGATACCGGGCGTCCCGGGAAGGATGCGGCGGGGAAGGGCGGCGGGCCTTCCGTGCCGGGCATTTCGTACCGGGGACGCCGCGCTTGTTGCGCTGACGGCGCGGGATCAGGGTTCGTCGCGCCAGCGGCGGATGTCGCCTTGCAGGCCGATCTGATCGAGCAGGCGGCCGCAGAAGTGACGCATGAGATCGTCGAGACTCCGGGGCTGCGCGTAAAAGGCGGGCATGAAGGGCATGATGACGGCCCCGGCGGCGGCGAGGCGGCGCATATTGTCCAGATGGATGAGATTCAGGGGGGTTTCTCGCGGCACAAGCACGAGGGGGCGGCGTTCCTTGAGGGTCACGTCGGCGGCCCTGTGCAGGAGGTTGACGCCCGCGCCGCAGGCAATGGCGGCAAGGCTGCTCATGGAGCAGGGGCAGACGATCATGCCGTCGTGCCGCCAGGAACCGCTGGCCGGTCCGGCGGCCGGATCGTCCGCGGCATGGACCGCATGTGCGCAGCGGGCGAGATCGGCGGGCGCAAGACCGGCTTCTTCCCGCAGCACGACGGCCGCGCCCGGGGAAATGACAAGATGCAGTTCCACATCGGGCCGTTGCAGGCATTGGAGCAGACAGCGCGCAAGCGGCATGCCGCTTGCTCCGCTGATGCCGACGAGGAGTCGTCGCTTGTCGGTGGGCTGTTGGGGCATCATGGCTTGTCGGCCGGGGAAGGAGGGCTTCAAAAAGCGGAAGCCCCCGTTGGGGGGCTTTCCGAAATCTGGCGGCATTTCTTGCGAAAATGCCTTGTTGTATTGCTGCCTGTTCAGATTGATCCTGCTAAAGAAATCTGAAAGACACTTTTTTCTTGCCACGGAACGGGAAAAAAAGCAAGTATGGAATAGGACCTGTTACCGTCTGATATTGGGAGATTGATTATGACGCGGCAATATCGTTATGCGCTTGGCGTTGATCTGGGCATTGCATCCATAGGAACCGCGCTGGTGCGGCTGAATGAGGACGGCGAACCCTGCGGGCTGCTGGATGCGGGCGTACGCATTTTCAACGTTGCGGAGGGAGGGGCGGCCCGGCGGCAGGCCCGGCAGATCCGCAAGACCCTGCGGCGGCGTCGGCAACGCCTGCGCGCGCTTGTCTGCCGCCTGCAACGGGCGGGATTGCTGCCGGAAGCGCCGGACGCGCTTGCCCGGCTGCTCCGGCGTTCGCCGTATGCGCTGCGGGCGCGGGCGGCGCGGTTCCGGCTGCCTTCGCCGTATGCGCTGGGGCGTTGCCTGCTGCATCTTGCCCGTTTTCGCGGGGCGGGATTTTTGAGCGAGCGCGAAGAAGATGACGATGGGGGCTCGAAGAAGGACAGGCAGAAAAGCGCCGACGCGTACCGTCTGCTGGAGCAGCGCCTGCGCGAAAGCGGGCAGACGCTGGGGGAATATCTGTGGCAACGGCAGGCTTCGGGGGAGCATCGGGGGCGCGTGCGCCGTCGCAAGGGCTTTGTCGAGGATGGAAGCGTGGATTACGCGGTGCCGCGTTTTCTGGTCCGGCAGGAATTTCAGCGTATCTGGGAGTGCCAGCGCGCCTTTTATCCGCAACTGCTGACGGAGGAGCTGCGACGGGAGGTTTCGGATATCATCTTTCGGGACAGGCCCCACGCGCCCTATGCCGTGGGGCTGTGTTCCCTCGACCCGGACAGCGGGGAACGCCGTCTGCCGCGCATGCACCGGCTTGCGGAGCTGCGGCGCATTTACGAGCAGATCAACAACATCCGTTTTCGGACGGCCACGGACGTGCATGTTCTCACGCGGGCCATGCGCGACGCGCTGGTGGAGCGCTGTCTGGGCGGCGAAGCCCTGAACAGGAGCAGGATAACGACAATCATCAAGCCGTTCTGTGATGAACGGATCGCGAGCGTCAATCTGGACGATGATGCAAAGGAGATTGCGCCGTTCAGTCTTGCGGCGGCCTTTGCCGATATTCCGCACTGGCGGGAGATGAGCGAGAAAGAGCAGGATGCGCTGCTGGAATTCATGGCGGAACCCCGTCTGGAGCCGGAAAAGGGGGAGGCAAGTCCGCTCATGCCGGAGGACATGTTTCTGGAAGAATGCGCCCGCCGTCTGCAACTGAGCGGTGAAGACGCCGGGGCGCGGGTTTCCCGCTGCTGCAACGCCCTGCCCAGGGATCGTTCCATGCTGGGCGAAACGGCGACGCGCCGCATCCTGCAAGCGCTTCGGGACGGTCCGGGGGACGGCGGGGCGTGGCGTCCGTTGAGTTTTCGGGAAGCGGCCGACCTGTGCGGCTATACGGCGGAGGAAGAGAAGGCGCGCGCCCTCGGCGGCGCGCTGGAGAAGCTGCCCTACTACGGCGAAGTGCTGCGGCACGACGTGTCGCCCGTGCATCCGTGGCATTTGCGGCAGGCCGCCGAGGAGGAGGGGCGCTACGGGCGCATTCCTAATCCGGTGGTTCATGTGGCGCTGAATCAGCTGCGCAAGGTCGTCAACGAGATTATCGACCTGTACGGCAGGCCGGAGCGCGTCTGTGTGGAGCTGGCGCGGGAATTCGGCCTGTCCCAGAAAAAGCGCAAGGCCCTTGAGACGGAACGCCGGGACAGGGAAAAGGAAAACAGGCTGATTGACGTGGAGCTGGAAAAGCTCAACCTGCCGACGACGCGGAAGAACCGGCTCAAGTATCGCCTCTGGAAAGAGCAGAAGGGCGTGGACATCTATACGCTTGCGCCCATTGCCGCCACGGATATTGCCGGGTGCGAGATTGATCATATCATCCCGCGCGCGCTCGGCGGCAGCGATACGTATGCCAATATGGCGCTGATCGGTTCCGACACCAATCTGGGAAAGCGGGATACGCCCGCCTATGACTACATACAGTCGCATGCGCCCGCGCAATGGCCGCATGTTCTGGAGCGCATTTCGGCCGCGGATTATCCGCGCAACAAGGCATGGCGTTTTCTGCCGGACGCCTGTCGGAAATTCGAGACGGAGGGGGACGCTGATCAGACGGACAACCGCATGGCGGATACCGGGTACATGGCCAAGATGGCGGCGCGCTACCTGCGGGTCGTGTGCGCCGACGTGACGCCCCTGCGGGGCGGCATGACCGCCCGGCTGCGGCATCAGTGGGGACTGGACGGGCTGGAATATCCCCTGCTGGGTCTGCCGGTGCGGAAGGAACTGTACGACGCCGCGACCGGGGAAATCCTCATGGACGAGCGCACCGGGTATCCCAGACCCAACCCGGCATGGAAGGCCAAGGCGCGGGTGGACCAGCGGCATCATGCGCTGGACGCCCTTGTTCTGGCCTGCACCACGCGCGGCCTGATGCAGCGCATGGCGCGGGCAGATCGTCGCGGGCTCCCCTGCGACGACATTCCCGTTCCCTTCGGCATTGAAGCCGGGGCATTTCGGAAAAGGGTCGCGGCCCTTCTGCGCGGGGTGCGGGTATCGCCCAAGGCGGAACACGGCCGGGAAGGCAGGTTGCATGAGAATATACGCTGCCATGTGCTTGCGCCCGTTCCCCGCAGCGAAGGGTTGTATACGGTATCCTACCGGCGTCCCCTGTCGGCGCTGGAGAGCAGGAAGGACGTGGCCGGACTGGAGATTGCGGAATCCGCCTTTTCCGGCATTGCGGGTATCGAGGCGCTTGCCCGGCATAACCGGGCCTTGCGCGAGGCCATTGAAGCCGAGTACGAGGGCGCGACAAGGGCGCTGGAGCAGCGCCGGGAAGAGGCCCGGCGCGCGGGACGCAGGGAACCGGCCCTGACGGAAAAGGCTGTCGTGCAGGAGGCCGTGCTGCGGGCGCGGCGGCACAATCCATCGCTGGGGACGGCGATTTTTTCCGTCAGCAACAAAAGTCTTGTGGGCGTCAATGCGCGGCAGCAGTGCGGGTACAAGCCCGGTTCCAATTATTCCATGGATTTCTTTATAGAAAATGGGAAAATCGGCTGGGAGTGCGTTTCGTTTTTTGACGTCAATCAGCCGGGTTTTCTGCCGCAGTGGCAGCGCAGGGGCTGTTCCCTGCTCTGGCGGGTCTGCAAGGGAGACGTGCTGGAAATGCGGATTACGGAGGAATTGGCGGCCATGTTGCCGGAGGGACTGCGTCAGGAAGAGCGTCTGTTTTTTGTCGTGCAGCAGTTTACCACAGGGAAATTAATGGTACGCCTCCTTAATGATGCGCGGCCAATGCCCAAAAAAGATGTGAAAGACCCTTGCTGGCTTTCTGGAGGAAGGAGGCTTGGTTTTTATGAAAAAGCGCAGGCGCGCAAGGTGGAGCTGACGCCGTTCGGGAAGATGTGCCACAAGCACAGGAAGTTGTGGTATGGGACGCAGAAGAAAACGTCCTGAGGGCGTTTCGCCCTACAGCGTCATGTGGCTGGTAGTGATGTTCGATCTGCCCGTGGGCAACGCGCGGGAACAGCGTCTTGCCACGCGATTTCGCAACAGTCTGCTGGAGTTGGGCTTTTTCCGCAAGCAGTTTTCCGTGTATTTGCGGCACTGCGAAAATTCGGACAAGGCCCGGCGTCTGGCGGATGCCGTGGGGCAGGCGCTTGTGGAGAACGGGCAGGTATCCATCATGTTTCTGACGGACAGGCAATACGGCATGACGAAGAATTATTTCGGCAAGGTCCGCAAACGCAACGAGAAGCAGGAAAAGGACGCCTGCGGCCAGTTGTTCCTTTTTTAAGAGGTAATAGT
>CAJMRA010000012.1 GCA_905215675.1 uncultured bacterium
TCTTTTTGGGGTGCTGAAATGTTTTTCCTTTTTCGGGCGGCGCTGTGCCGCCGCCGCGCGTTTCACCTTTTTCAAAGGTGAAACGCTCTATTTCCGGCGGGGCAGGATCTGCATGCCGCCCACCTGCAAATTTCCGTCATCCGCGGCCGTACGCCGACACAACCATTTACCGCGCCGCAAAAAACGGACAAGCAGCAGCGGCAGAAAAAAGAGCGCGGCGGCAAGATGCAGCAGCTTGACGACGGGATAGGCCGCGCCATACAGGGAAAATTCCACCAGATTGTGCCATGCCAGCAGCAGACCGGTCACGCAGAGAAGAAAGAGCAGCAGCAGGCGAACGTACCCGAATCCCGTCAGGCGGTAGCGACGCCGCCCCTCACCGACCCAGACGACAAAACTGTATGCCAGCAACAGAAGCAGGGCGGTATTGGCCCAGTAATGCCAGAGCGTGGGCTTGTAGAGCAGCGGACGCAAGGCGGCGATGCCGAAAAGACCGGAAGAATGCCAGCCCAGCGGCAGATGCGCCAGCCCGGTAGCCAGCGAGAACAGCATGACGCACATCCACAGCCAGCGGAAAAAGGTGGAAAAAAGGTATCGTTGCGGTCTCATGCGCGCTCCCTCCGCCTGTCGCGCCAGAGACGCAGGGCAGCCAGCCCCGCGCCGAAGAGAGGCGCGCCGATCAGCAGGCGCGTCAGGGAGTTCTCATCCTCCATGCTGACGCCGGCAGGGCGCAGGCTGGGCATCCCCGGGCCGACGCCCTTCTGGGAGAGAAGGGCGGCTTCGATATGCCGGAAGGGAACGGACGACACATAGAACAGGCAGGTTCCGCCGTTTTCCTGTTTGCCGAAGACTTCGCCGCCCCGCTCCGCCGCCAGTCTGTCCGCCAGACGCGCCATTTCCCGCCAGGGGCCGAAATGCTGCGCCTTGCGGGGACAGGCCTCCACACAGGCGGGAATGCCGCCGTCGCGCAGGCGTTCGCGGCAGAAATCGCACTTGAAGGACATGCCGCTGCCCAACAGCCGGGGGGCAAGATGCAGATAGGGACCGACGCCCGCCTGCATCTTGGGGAAATACCACGGACAGGCGCGCGGGCAGCGTCCCGCCCCGAGACAGATATTCGGCGACGCATGCACGGCCCCGGAGCGTTCCTGACGCAGAGCTCCCGTGGGACAGAGGCTGACGCACTGGGGATTGAGACAATGAAAACAACGGCGCGGCAGATAGACCGCCCTGCGGCGTCCCTGCCAGACAAGGCTGCACTTCTGAATGTAGAGCCAGTTATAGGGCGTAAGACGCCAGACCACATCTCTGCGGGACGACCAGTCGCCCGCCTGTCCCCAGGACCAGAGCGAGCGGGGCACGGGCTGTCGCGGCACGGGCGTGTGAACGCTGCGCGTCGTGCGGCAGGCGGCGACGCAGGCGCCGCAGCCGTCGCAGGCATCCACATCCACAACAACGGCGCGGGCTTCTTCCGGCGGCGTTACGCGCGCCGCCGAAGTTCCCGCCACGGCGGACAGGGGCGCGGCGGCCAGCAGACCCCCGCCTGCCAGAAAACGCAAGGCCCTGCGACGTCCGGGCTTCATGCTCATGCCTCCTTGCCATTCCCGCCCCGAGGGCGTGTTAACACTAAATCGTTCTTCTGGGGGGGAAGGGAACCCCCTTGGCTGGCGCACAAGGGGCCCAGCCTTTCCGCAGGAAAGGCGTTTCCGTAATTCTTCCCCCCAGGCCCCCCATCCTTCCCCCAACGCGCTTTTTCAGAGGGGCACAGGCCAGGTGCAAGTCCTTTTCAGAAGTTATGCGTCTATCTGAAATAAATAGAAATATGAGTGTTAACATGCTCCAGGGCCAGCGCGTCTAAGCCGCCCCGGCGCTGTCGGAACGCTCGAAAGCCGACGGCGGACGCCAGCGCCAGAGCAGCGCCAGCAGGGGCAGCAGACCGGCGACTTCGGCAATCTCGCGGGGCGCCACAAGGCCGAGGCCGTACCAGAGGCCGACGGCGGCGGCAATGACGCCGAGCATGAGTCCCCACTGGGCCGCCGTCATGGGACGCGCCGCAGCCTGAAAGAAGCTGACCGTCAGGATGGCGACCCAGACCTTGGTAATGGTCAGCGAAAGGGCCGCGCCTTCCAGCGGCATCCGGGGGATGAGCCAGCAGCAGCAGACCACGTTCACCACCAGTCCGCTCAGGTAGAAGCAGAGCAGCAGGGTATGCCGCCGCATGCCGATCATGGCATAGGCCGCCAGATTATGCAGGAAGGCCGTCGCCAGACAGGGGGTCAGCAGCCGCTGGGCCGTCACGGCGCTCTTGAGATGCTCCCCGTAGATAAAGGGAAAGATACGATCATTTTCCACGCAAAGCACGTAGATCATGGGCAGGGCCGCCGCCCAGAGGGAACGGGCCGTCTGTCCGGCCAGGGCCCGGAAGGCGTCGCGGTTGTCCTTCCAGAGCTTGGAAAGCATGGGGAAGATGACCTTGCCCAGCAGGGCGCTGGAGATCATCATGGACAGCCCCTCCACCATTTCCCAGGCGACGCCGTAGGCCGCCACGGCGTCTTCTCCCCCGTAGTCCTTGAGAAAAAACAGGTTCAGCTTGTTGTAGAACATGGCGCAGGCAGCCATGCAGGTAAAGATGAGACCGCTGCGCATGCGCTGCGCCAGATCGAGGAACTGCCCCCAGCCGAAGCGGGAAAAGGGATTGCGCCCGATGGCCCGGACGGCAAAGGCGAAACAGAGCGACGATTCCACCACCTTGTACAGCGCCACCACCAGCGACGGCGCTCCCAGAAGAAACGAGACAATGCCGAAGCCGATGCCGAAGACGGCGGCGGGAATGCGGATGCGCATTTCCACGTCCTGACGCCCGCGGGCCTGACACAGGGCAAAGAAGGTATCGCTGATGCCGTCGATACCGAAGCCCGCGGCGATGCAGAGAACAATCAGCCGCAGTTCCGGCGAATAGTTGGCCTTGGCGGACACGATGATCCACGTGACGCCCAGGGCCACGAACAGGAGCGCGCATTTCAGCCAGAGGACCTCGCCCAGCAGCACCGTGGGACGGGCGTCCCGGCGGGAGAAGGACGACAGCAGAAAATCGTTGAGGCCGACATCCGCCGCCGTCTTCACCAGATAGCCGTAGCCGAGGGCCAGCATGATCTGGCCCAGCAGAAAGGGATCGTTACGCGACAGCAGGATGGTGAACAGGGTCCACGACAGATCGCGCGTCCACTGCGCCCCGAGAATGTACCCGAGGCGTCGCGGGATGCTTTTCAGCTTCATCGGGCGCTACTTGACGGCAAAGCGCACCACGGCCTTGTAGCCGGGCTTGAGTTCAAAATCAGGATTGGGCACGCTCAGCTCCACGGTGTAATACGAGGGATTGGACACGTTCATGTCGCTGGCCGTCCAGGAAATTTCCGAAACCGTGGCGGCAAAGGTCTTGTCGCGCAGGGAGGCAATGGAGACTTCCGCCTTATCCCCCACGGCGATGTTGGACAGTTCCCCTTCATAGACGGGCACCTGAATGACGACGGGATCGAGCCGCCCCAGCATGACGACCTGCGCGCCGCGCGGCAGCAGGGCGCCCTCGCTGACGACGCCTTCCACGGAAAGGACGTGTCCGCTGATGGGAGCCGTCAGCACCAGATGGGCGGGCAGGGGGGAACCGGGCTTCAGGGGTTCCTCGAACGATTCCTGAATTTCCGCCAGACGGCGCTGAAAATTGGCGTCATTCTTGCGCATGGTGACGCGCAGGAGTTCGATACGTTCCTGGAGCGAGGTCACGTCCTGCTCCAGACGGCTCAGGGCCTGCCGGGAGCCGAGCCCGCTGGACGCCAGCTGCCGGGCCTTGTTGCGCTGGGCGATGGTTTCCGCCAGGCTGGATTGCAGCTGCAGCATGCTGCTCTTGATGCCGTCGTTGTTGCCGCCCAGACTCAGTTCCTGCGCCAGCTGGCGCTCGTCGGCGATTTCAAGATGATAGCGCAGCAGGGGATCGCCCTTTTTCACACGATCGCCGGGATGCACCAGCACTTCGTCCACAATGCCGTTAAAGGGCATGACGGCCAGACGCGTGACCGTGGCCACGACCTTGCCCGTGGCGCGGGACACTTCCGCCGCGGCGGCGGGCGTGGTCGTCAGCAGCAGGCAGGCAAGGGCGATAATGCCCGTCAGACGGCAAAAAATCTGCGCAGCCATAATTATTCAACCTCCTTGGCGGGCTGCCCGAGGAAATATTCCTGCAACATCCCGGAAACATACATCCACTTCAGCTTGGCCTGCTCCACTTCCTTCTCGGCTTCAATCAGCGCCACCTGCGCATTGATCTTGTCTTCATGGGCGCTGGTCACTGTCGGCAACGGGGTCAGACCTTCATTAAAGGAGATTTCCGCTTCCCGAAAGCGCATTTCCGCGGTCTCGAACTGCACCTTGATCAGGCGCGCGTTGGTTTCCGCAAGGGAAACCTCCTGCTCGGCCTGCAACCACTGGTTGGAATAGTCGGTGCGGGCGTTGGCCTGCTTGTGGAAAGCCTGCGCCTTCTTCATGCGGGCCGTCTGCACGCCCCTGTAGCGGCGGCCCCAGTCGATGAGGGGAAAGTCGAAATACAGATGCAGGAACGTATCTTCTTCACCGTTGGCGGGCTGATACTGTCCGGCCGGGGGATAGTGATTCATCTGCAGCGTCATGTTGGGCACATATTCGGCCCAGGCCACCATGATATTGAAATCGGCCAGCTTGATCTGCCCCCGCAGAAGGTACTGATCCTCGCTCAGGCTCCAGCGCTCTTCCCAGTTGAGACGACGGCCGTCGAACTGCCGGATCAGGGGCCGCACGCTGCCGGAATCCACGGCCAGACGCTGCCGGGGATCGACGCCCGCCAGAATCTTGAGCTGCGTCAGGAGCATGGTCTCCTGCATCTTGCCCTTTTCCAGCGCCAGTTCCGCTTCCTTCAGCTGCTGTTCGGCCACATTGCGCTGCACGCCCTGCCGGCCGTCCACGGATTCCACCTGTTGCCAGTATTCCAGCGAGGTCTTGCTCTGTCCCGGCAATCCCTGCATGACGGCGTTGATACGGCGGCGGGCGTCGAGTTCCGTATAGGCGGAGGCGATCTTGTAGATGGCCTGTCCCACGGCCTTGCGGTGCGACGAAAGCGCCAGATTGGCCATCAGTTCCTGCGCCGAATGCTCGAAATAGGTTCTGACCGGATTGGGAAAGGCCGTGTAGAAGCCGATGGTATAGTCGGTCTGCCCGTAGTGCTTCGGCTTGTCGGGCTCATTCTTGTTGTAGCGCGTCAGGTTGTTGGACACGGTAATGGTCATGTGCGGCTCGGGCATGTACTTCCATGCCGCATCGGTGCGCGCCAGACGCTGAATTTCCAGCTCCACGGCGCTGTTCACCAGAAGGGGCGACTGCTGGATGGTCAGAAAGACGCAGTCCTCGAAGCTGAAGGTCTTGGCGGGATCATAAAGATTGGGAATGGCCGCCTCCAGCTTGGCCTTCTGTGATACCGGCACGCCGGGAGCCTCGTCCAGCCAGTGCTTTGCGGGCAGCTGGGGCGAATCTATCCCCGCCTTGTTGGACGCGCAGCCCGCGCCGCCCAGCAGGGCGCACACAAGCGCCGCCGTTGCAAAGCGCATCAGGCGCTTTTTCTGTCTTGCCTTCATACTCTCCCCTTTCCCCATGGGTACACGGGTATGACGTTCCATCGTCCCGCGGCATCCCCGGATGCCGCACGCCCGACGCCAACGGCTCCGGCATGCAAAAAAAACGAACCGCCGGAGCGCCGTATCCCGAAAAAATATCCTTCCGCAGCCTTGCGGAGGGTCAGGCCGTGGCCGCCGCCTGCAGGGCGGCCACGGCGTCGAACTGCAAATGATTGACCGTCGCCAGCACAACGCCGTCGGCGTCCGCCGCCTGGGCATCGTACCGCACAAGCCGCTCGTCCATCCAGCAGCGGCGCACCCGCAGCGTGACGGGACCGCGCGCCGCCGCCGGAGCGGCAAAACGCAGAAAACCCACGGCTCCCAGCCGCCACAGGCCGCAGGGACTCGCGATATCGCCGGGAAGCGGCGTCGCGTCGTTCTTCCGCGCCCCGCCGGGAAGCAGCCCGAGGGAGACGGCCGCGGCCTGCGCCAGCGCCTCGAACATGACGACGCGACCGGTATAGCCCACACCGCCGGAAACCGCCAGTCTCGAAGCCGCTTCGCTCATGCGCGCATCGCAGGTGGTATCATCCACGACCGAAAATGCCTCCAGCAGCCGCCAGTCCCCGCCGTAGCCGCGTTGCCGGTAAAAGGCGGCGGGCAGGGCGTCGTCGTTTCCCGCCGCCGTCTCCGTCGGCCACAGCGGCGGCAGGGTTCCGCCGCCCGCTCCCATGAGCAGGACGGCGTGCGCCACGGGCGAACTCTGATTGCCCCGGCGTCCGTTGGCGGAAATAGCGCGCACGGACAGGGTCGCGGGACAGACGCGCGCCATGGCCCCGTCATGGCGCAGCCATTGCCCGGCGCGCACGTCGAACGCCGCCTCGCGCGTCACGCCCGGCGGCAGCAGCGGCGGCGCGGCAAAGCGGACATCCGACAGGCCTATGGGCGACAGCCACGGCAAAAAGAGGGAACCCGCCTCCAGAAGGGCCTGAAGGGCGCGGCTCAGGGGCAGCCACGGCGTCCCGCTGCCGGCGTCGCCGTGACCGGCCAGCATGGGGTCCGCAAACCGGGAAAAATGGCATTGCCCGTGCAGCAGGCCCGCGCGCGCCGCTTCCCTGCCGTCGGCCCGGCAGAAGACCAGCGGGAAGCGTTCGGGCCGATCGGCCACAAAGGGCGCCGGAGAGGACGCGGGAGAAGCTGTTGCGGCCCGGGCCCAGCAGATGCGCTCCCGTCCGCCGCAGGCCAGTTCGCGGGAAAGCAGATCGCCGAGTTCCCTGGGCGCGGGCGGTATGCCGTCATCCCAGAGACGCAGCAGACGGAAGGGCACGCCGAGCCGCGCGGCCTGCGCGGCAAGACAGCGTTCCACAGGGGCGTCGTCGGCCGCGTCGCCCCGCGACAGCACATGACGCAGCAGACAGACGTAGCTCGCCGACGGCAGCAGCTCCTCCAGACCGGGCAATTCCGTCATGTCGGCCCGCGTCGCCACCATGAGGATGCCGTCCGGCGCGCCCTCGGCCGTCGACAGACGGCGGGCCGCCACCGCGTCGGACGCCGCCGACGCGGCGTCGTCCGACAACAGCACCTCGGCTCCCAGACGACGCAACGAGGACGCGGCTCCCGCAAGGGACGACGGCAGGATCAGCCGCGGCCCGAAGGGCGCCAGTCCGGCCGCGGCGTCCAGCGCGCGCGCCGCGTCGGCCTCGTCGAGAGGTCCGGCGGACAGCAGCGCCAGCGTCTGCCCGGGGCGCAGCTCCAGCCCCGCCCCGCAGGGATCGGACGGCAGCGCCGCCGCCTCCTCAAGCAGATGTTCGGGCGCGTAGCGCAGCAGCGGCTCGCGCACGCGCTTTCCGGCGGCGCGGTTTTCCGGCTGATGCGGGACGCCGCCGACAGGCGGCAGTCCGGACAGCACACGGGCCAGATCGCCCACCGTGGCCGCCTGCATGAGCGCGTCAAAATCAACCTTCTGTCCCAGACGTTCTTCCGCCTGCTGAATAATCAGGGGGAAACGGCTGGAGCGCAGGGCAAGATCGTAGCGCAAATCCATATCCGGCCGCAGCGAGGCCACGGGGCGGCCGCTGGCTTCGGCCAGCAGTTCCAGCACCATGCGGCCGTGCGGCCCCAGATCGGGCGCGGGCGTTGCGGCCGGGGACGCCGGAACCGGCGCGCCGGAGCTTTCCTCGCTCTCGCCGCCGCGCGCGGCGGCCGCGCCGTAGATGGCGGCGCGCGGCAGGTGGCCCAGCGCATACAGGCGGGCGCAGGCCTGACGCATGCTTTCCAGCTCGCGCCCCTTGCGCGCCGCCGGAATGCAGACGGCCTCGGGATCGCAGTCCAGCGTCAGGCCGCACATGGTGTCCTGCGGTCCCAGCTCCAGAAAATGGGTAATCCCGTCGCGCGAGCGCATCTGCTGCACGCACTCCACCCAGCGCACGGAATTTTCATCAAGATCGGCAATATATTCACAGATGCGCGACTGCTCCGCAGGATAGAATCCCGTGGTGATGCAGCTCAGCAGCGGCATACGGGGGGCCTGCATCTCCAGCGCGTTGAGGCGGCGCAGGGAAAGATCGCGCAAGACGCGCATGCTGGGATGATGAAAGGCCAGCGTCACATTAAGCATGATGGCCGGAATACGACGTTTGCGCAGGCTTTTCCGGGCCTCCAGCAGCATGTCGCGCGGCCCGCTGACAATGAACTGCCGCGGGGTATTGTAATTGGACACATAGAGCGAAGGCCACGTCCTGCGGGCTTCCTCGATGACGTCGGCCCCGGCATGCACGGCCATCATGCCGGTGTCCCGCGTGGCGCGGGCCTCCAGCTCGGCCATATGGGTCGCGCGCGTGTCCAGAATGTACCAGGCCACTTCCGGCGCATAGACGCCCGCAAAGCACAGGGCCATGAGCTCGCCGAGGCTGTGCCCGCACATGAGGGACGGTTGCAGGCCCAGCGAGGCGAACACGCTCCACTGGGCGTACTCCAGCAGGAAAAGATAGGGCTGCTGCCAGCGCGTCAGACCGATCTTTTCCACATCGCTCTCGTCCATGAGCGACAGCACGTCCCAGTCCGCCACGGCGGCGATGCGATCCATGGCGGCGCGGGCGGCGGGAAAGCCGTCGTAGAGCTCCCGTCCCATGCCGGGCCAGACGCTGCCCTGCCCGCAGCACATGACGGCCAGACGGGACGTTGCGGACGACGGGGACAGCCAGACGCCCCGCTCGGCCAGCGCCTGCAGCGCTTCGGGCGAGGGCGTGCGCCCCAGCAGGGGAAGATGCTGCCGCCACAGGGGATCGGTACTGCCGAGATGCCAGATGTCCCCCTCATGGGGCACGTCGGCATAGCGCACGCCGTCAAGACAGATTTCCTCCGCCGCGGTCCTGTCTTCCGGCGGACGGGAGCGCAGCAGCCAGCAGCGGGGCGGCGTCGTTCCGCCGTCCAGCAGCAGCGCGCAGCCTCCGCCCAGACTCTCCGCGCGCCCGGCCACGGCGGCCCAGTCGCGCGGCACGCGCAGCGGCATGCCGAGACCGGCGCGCGCCGCGGCCTCCCGCCACTCTTCCGGCGAGCCTTCGCACAACCAGACAAACGGACGACCGCCGGGCATCTGCCGTCGGGCGGCCGCCACGCCCGCCGCCACGACGGCGTCGGCGGCGGCGTCGCCGTCCAGCGGCACCATGTCGGCCGCAAAGGAGGGAGAGGAAAGGGGGGCGCGAGTTTCTTGCATGCTGAACTGTCCGTAGGGGGGAGGGGCGCGACGCGCCCCGAACAATATAGAAAAAGAGGATGCCGAAGACATCCCCCCACAAAATCTGGCAAAGAGTTACTCATTCTATACAAGCGCTTTTCTCTTGTCCAGCAGGGAACGGCAGGCCGCCGAACATGCTTGCCATAGACCACGCCGTCTGCTATCTTGGCTTGTTACGAAAATGCATACGTCCCCGTCGTCCGGCCCTCTCCGGCCGTCCGCGGCGGGCGCGTCATATTTTCCAATTATCTTTCGCGAGGTTGGCATGAAGAAAAACCCTTCCGAACAGGCCGCAACGAACGCAGCGGCTCCGGAGCATGCATCCGCCGGGCAGGGCGCGCAGAGCTTCCTCCGCATGCGCTCCAAACTGTCGTTTGAACGGCTTGTGGAAATGGGCGCGAAAATGGGCATGGAAAACCCGCTTTTTTTGTGCCACGACGGCGCAGCCAAGGCCACGACCCGGATCAACGGCAAGGAATACATCAATTTTTCCACCTACGACTATCTTGATCTCAACACGCACCCCGAGATAACGGCGGCCGTGAACGAGGCCGCCCTGCGCTACGGCACCTCCGCCGGGGCGAGCCGCCTCGTGGGCGGCGAACGTCCGCCCCATCGCGTTCTTGAACGCGCCATCGCCGACTTCTACGAAGTGGAGGACGCCATCGCCTATGTGAGCGGGCACGCCACCAACGTCTCCACGCTCGGCTTTCTCTTCGGCACGCGCGACGCCATCTTCTATGACGGACTTGCCCACAACTCCCTCATGCAGGGCGCGCGGCTTTCCGGCGCGGAACGCTATTCCTACAATCACAACGACTGCGACGCCCTTGAAAAGATGCTGCGCGACCACCGCGCCCAGCACCGCCGGGCCGTCATCGTGACCGAAGGCCTGTTCAGCATGGACGGCAACATTCCCGATCTGCCCCGGCTGATCCGCCTCAAGAAGGAATTCGACTGCATGCTCATGGTCGACGAGGCCCATTCCCTCGGCGTGCTGGGCGCCACGGGGCGCGGCGTGCGCGAATACTTCGGCGTCAATCCCGACGACGTGGACATGTGGATGAGCACCCTGAGCAAGACGCTCTGCGGCTGCGGGGGCTTCATTGCCGGTCGTCACGAGCTCGTGGAATTCCTCAAGTACGGCTCGCCGGGCTTCGTCTTCAGCGTGGGCATGCCGCCCATCGTCGCCGCCGCCTGCGCCAAGGCTCTCGAACTGCTGCAACGCGAACCCGAACGCGTCCACAAAATTCAGCAGATCAGCCAGTTCTTCCTGCAGTACGCCCGGAGCAAGGGACTCGATACCGGCGCGGCCCAGGGCTACGCCATCGTGCCCGTCATGGTGGGCGATTCCATGGTCGCGGGCTTTCTGGCCAACGCCCTCTTCCGGCGCGGCATCTATGTCATGCCCATCACCTTCCCCGCCGTCAAGGAAGGACAGGCGCGTCTGCGTTTCTTCCTCTCGGCCTCCCATACCGAAGAACTCATCCGCCGCGCGCTGGACGCGGTCGCCGAGGAAATTCCCCACGCCCAGGAAATCGTGGACAACTACCGCCGCGAACACCAGGACGAAACGGAATAGCGCATCCCGTCATGCTCCCGGTCCCGGCCGGGAGCATGACGTTCCCCGATCCGGGGGAACGCCTTCCCGCCCCCACAGCCCGGATATGCACGCCCGCGTCATATCCCCGCTCCCCCCTGCGGGCATGGTTTCAGACCAAAGGAACTGCCGATGCACGACAGCGACGTCCGGCCGCCATCCCCCGTCTTTCCTTCCGCACCGGATGCGCCCCTGCCGCATACCGGGTATGTGCTGCTCTGGTTCCCCCTTGCCTCGGAAACATTCATTTTCCATGAAGTGCGCCGCCTTGCGGAAATGGGCCTGCCCGTGCGCGTCTATACCATGTATGCCTCCCGCCTTGCGGGATGCAGCAACGCCATGCGCGCGACCACCCTGCCCATACGTCATTTCGGCGTCCGCGCCGCGGGCCGCGCCTGCAAGGCCTTTCTGCGCGCGCTCCTCTCCCGCCCGCGCCTGACGCTCCGCATTGCGCGCGACGTGCTCTGCCACCGCCTGCGCACCTGGGAAACACGGCTGGAAGCCTTCGTCTGCTTCCTGTACGGTTTTCTGCTGGCCGAAGAAGCCCGGCGCGACGGCGTGGAACTGCTGCACGCCGCCTGGGGCAACGGCCCGGCCACGGCCGCCTGGGTGGCTTCCCGCCTGACGGGCATTCCCTTTTCCTTCACGGGACGCGCCAACGACATCTATCCCCAGGACGGCATCCTGCCCCTCAAGGCCCGCGACGCCCTGTTCATCCGTACCAACAACAAGGCCAACGGCGCCTATCTGCGCGGCTTCTGCCCGCCCGATCAGCAGGACAAGGTGCACGTCGTCTACAACGGCCTTACCCTGGGACGCCGCCCCCCCAGTCTCGCCCCCTTCCTCCCGGAGTATCAGCTGCTCTCCATCGGCCGCTTCGTCCCCAAGAAGGGCTTCGACTATCTGCTCACGGCCCTTGCCCGCCTCCGGCGCGAACAGATACCCGTGCGCCTGACGCTGGTGGGCGACGGCCGTCTGCGCCGCTCCCTGAAACGCCGGTGCCGCCGCCTCGGCATCGCGGATATGGTGGACATGCCCGGCTTCCTGCCCCACGACAGGGTCGAAGCGCTCATGCGCAGCCATGACATCTTTCTCATGCCCAGCGTGCAGACCGCCAACGGAGATCGGGACGGTATTCCCAACGTCATCATGGAGGCCCTCTCCTGCCGCATGCCCGTCATCGCCACCGATGTCTGCGGCATCGGCGAAGTCATCCGCGACGGGGAAACGGGGCTGCTCGTGCCCCAGCGCGATCCCCGCGCGCTGGCCGACGGCGTGCGCCGCCTGCTGGCGGATCGGGACGCCGCATTGCGCATGGCCGCGCAGGGGCGCGATCTGGTCCTGCACATGTTCGACAGCGAGGCCAACACCCGGCAGTTGCTGTGCCTCTACCGGGACAGCTGCGCCCGCGCCCGCGAAGAGTCCGCGCCCCATGCCTGATTCCCTGTTCGTTGTCGTCAGCCTCGACGTGGAGGAGGAGGGGCTGTTCGGCGGGCGCTATGCCTGCCGCCGCCCGTCCGTCCGCAATACGGCCTTTCTGCGCCGCCTGCTCCCCCTCATGGAACGCGGCGTGCGGCCGACGCTCTTCTGCGCCCACAGCGTCCTTGCCGACGACGCCTCCCGGGAACATCTGGCCGCCATGCAGGCGGCAGGCGCGGAAATCGGCGCGCACCTCCACCACTGGAATACGCCGCCCCTGCCCCCCGGCACGCCGGACAGCCTGCCCGCCGTGCCCGCCGCGGCCCTGTCGTCCTCCCTGCTGGCCGACAAGCTGCATACCCTGCTGACGGCCGCGCGCTCCCTGTCCTCCGCGCCCGTGACCAGCTTCCGCATGGGCCGCTGGGACGCGCATTCCCGACTCTGGCCGCTGCTGACCCGCGCCGGGATACGTCTCGACGCCTCGGTGCGTCCCCTGCACGGCAAACGCCGCGCCGCCGACGGGCTTGCCCTGAGTCCCGATCACTTTGACGCCCCCTCCCGGCCCTATACCATCGTCACGCCCCACGGCCCCCTGCTGGAAGTCCCCCTTTCCGTCGCCCCGCTGCTGCCGGGACTGCCGTCCCTGATTCGCGCCCTGCCGGGGCCGCTGCGCCGCCGCGCGCAGGCCAGCTTTCATCAGTGGGGAGCGCTGACCCTGCTGCCGGTGGAACATCCCCTGCCGCTCATGAACCTTGTGACGCGTACCCTGCTGCGCCGCGGCGCGCGCCTCCTTTCCCTGACCTGGCATTCCTCGGAAATGATGCCCGGCGGCGCGCCCCATATTCCCGACGAAGCCGCCGCGCGCCGCCTGCTCGACAAGATTTCCCGCTGGCTGGACGGCCTGGAATCCCGCCATGCCGTCACCTATCTCACCATGCGCGACGTCGCCGCCCACTGTCCGCCGCACGCCGCGCCCCCCCTTGCCGGAGACTGGACATGGCGCTGACTCCCCTGCCGCCGGGCCGTCCCCACGTGGCCTGCATCCTGTTGTGGTATCCCCTCTTCACCCAGCCCTTCATCTTTCAGGATGTGGAAGGCATGCGCGCGCATCTGCCGCTCGTCGTCTACAGCCTCTATGGCCGCCATCTGCGCTGCTGCTCCGCGGCCATGCGGGCGGCGGCCCCGCGCACAAGGACGCTCGGCCTGCGCGCCCTGCCGCTGCTGCTGCGGGACGCGGCGCGCCAGTGCCTGCGCTCGCCGCGCCGCTTCTTCCGCCTTTTCCGGCGCTGCCTGCTGCGCCGCTGGCCTTCCTGGGAAGTCCTCGGCGAAAACCTCTGGGCCTTTTTCGCGGGCTGCCATCTGGCCTTCCGCCTGCGCGAGGACGGCGTGGACATCATCTATGCCCCCTGGCCGCGCGGCACGGCCACGGCCGCCCTCACAGCCTCCGCCTTCAGCGGCATTCCCTTCGCCACCTCCGCGCGCGGCGACAATCTCGAACCCGCCGACCCGGATCTGGCCTTCAAACTCCGCAAGGCTCTCTTCATCCGGGCCAACAACGCCGCCGACAAGGCCCGTATCGAGGCCCTGCCCGGAGCCGGAGCCGCGGGCAAAACGCGGCTTGTCTACAACAGCCTGACCCTGCCCGCCGCCGATGCCCCCGCCTTCACTGCCTTTCATACGCCCCCGCGCCTTGTGGCGCTCGGCCGTTTCGATGTCACCAAGGGCTTTGACGTCCTGCTGCGCGCCTGCGCCCTGCTGCGCGACCGGGGGACGCCCTTCCGCCTCACGCTGGCCGGCGGCGGCGGCAAGGCTCTCGGCCTCGGCGACATGGGCGACGCCCTGCGCGCCCTGCGCCGGGAACTCGGCCTGGAAGCGCTCGTCTCCATGCCGGGCCTCGTTTCCCACGACGAACTGCCCGCTCTCCTCCGCTCGCAGGACATCTTTCTTGCGCCCTGCGTCATTGATCCGGCAACCGGCATGCGCGACGGCATTCCCAATACCGTCATCGAGGCCCTGTCCTTCGGGCTGCCCGTCATCGCCACCACGGTCAACGCCCTGCCGGAAATCGTGCGCCACGAACAGACCGGTCTGACCGTTCCCCCCGGGGACCCCGCCGCCCTGGCCGACGCCGTGCAGCGGCTGCTGGCTTCGCCCGACGAGGCCCGGCGACTGGCCGCCGCCGGTTTCCGCCTCGCCCGCGACATGTTCTCTCCCGACGCCAACTCCCGGCGACTGGCCGCGCTCTTTCTGGAAGCCGACAGCCGCCGCGCGCCCGCAGGAAATCCCACATGTGCGGTATAGCCGGTCTGGTTCTGCTTCATTCCCGGAGCGACGCGCGCCTGCCCGACGAATCCGCCGAACATGTGCGTGACATGCTCGACAGCATGGCCTACCGGGGGCCGGACGGACAGGGCCTCTACCTGAACGGCCCGGTCTGCCTCGGCCATCGCCGCCTTTCCATCATCGATCTTGCGGGCGGCGCGCAACCCATGAGCGACGGCCGCCGTACGCTGACCTTCAACGGCGAAATCTACAATTACCGGGAACTGCGCGCGACGCTGGAACAGGAAGGTTTTCGCTTCCGCACCGCCTCCGATACGGAAGTGCTTCTTGCCGCCTATGAACGCTGGGACACGGACTGTCTTTCGCGGCTCGACGGCATGTTCGCCTTCGCCCTCTGGGACGCCCCGCGCCGCCGCCTGTTCTGCGCCCGCGACCGCTTCGGCAAAAAACCCTTCTTCTACGCGCGGACCCGCCGTCTGTTCGCCTTCGCGTCCGAGCTGCATGCCCTCGCCTGCGTGCCGTCCCTGCAGCTGACCCTTTCGCCGGACGCGCTGCCCCGTTTCATGGCCTACGACTATGTGCCCACGCCGGAAACGCCCTATGTCGAAGCCCGCGCCCTCCCCCCGGCCCACTGGCTGCTGCTGGAGCGGGGCGAAACGCGCACGGGCTGCTACTGGGACCTGCCCATGCCCGACGAAACGGATCGCCGTTCCGAAGACGAACTGTGCGAACGCCTGCGCGACCTCATGGACAAGGCCGTGGAACGCCGCATGATCAGCGACGTTCCCCTGGGCGTTTTCCTGTCCGGCGGCATTGACAGCAGCATTGTCGCGGCCTGCATGGCCCGCCGCTCCAGCCGTCCCGTGGAGACCTTTTCCATCGGCTTCCGCGAAGCCAGCTACGACGAAAGCCGCTTTGCCCGGATTGTGGCCGACACGTTCGGCACCGCGCATCACGAACAGATTCTCGCGGCCGAAGACTGCGCCGACATCCTGCCCGACATCATCAGTCATATGGACGTGCCGCTGGCCGATCCCTCGGCCGCGCCCACCTGGCTGCTGTCCCGCCTGACCCGCCGTCATGTGACCGTGGCTCTCGGCGGCGACGGCGCCGACGAACTCTGGGCCGGGTACGAACACTATATCGGTTTCGATCTGGCCGAACGCTACAACCGCCTGCCCGGCTGGCTGCGGCGCGGCGTCATCGAACCCCTGTGCCGCCGCCTGCCCGCCAGCGCGGGTTACATCAATCCCCGTCTGGCCGTGCAGACCTTCCTGCACGGGGCCCACAGCCCGGCATGGCAGCGCATCCAGATCATGCTGGCCTCGCTCATGCCCGATCTTCAGGCCCGCATTCTGGCCCGTCCCGATCCCGAACTGCTCCGGCCGGAAAACCTCTTCGCTCCCACCCTGCGCCATTACCGGCACTGGCCCGCGTCCGCAAGCCCGCTGGCCCGCGCCTTCTACGTCTACGTCCACGGATTCATGCTCGACGACATTCTCGTCAAGGTGGATCGCTGCTCCATGCGCCATTCGCTGGAAGTGCGCGCGCCCTTCCTCGATACGGCGCTCGCCGAATTCACCGCCCGTCTCCCCGTGCGGATGCGCCTGCACGGCTTCCGACGAAAATACCTGCTCAAGAAGGCCTTTGCCGATCTCCTGCCTCCCGAAATCCTGCGCCGAGGCAAACGCGGCTTTCAAATCCCCGTGGCCGCCTGGCTGCGGGGCCGCCTCCGCCCGCTCATGGAAGACATGCTCTCCGCCGAACGCCTCCGGCGTCAGGGCATCTTCAATCCCCGCGCCGTCCAGACCCTCATGCGCCGCCACCTCTCCGGCGCGGCCGATCACCGCAGACCCCTCTGGAACCTGCTGGTCTGGCAGCTCTGGCTGCAGGATAAGTCCGCCTAGGTCGTATTAAATTCTTCCGGGGGGAAGGAGTAGGGCCCGCCCGGCTGCGCCAGCCCTAGGAGTAGTTCCCCGCCCTGCCGGCCGGGGCGCGC
>CAJMRA010000013.1 GCA_905215675.1 uncultured bacterium
GGCCGGGCGGCGCTGTGCCGCCGCCTCGCGTTTCACCTTTTTCAAAGTTGAAACGCTCTAAAAATACGATAAAAAAACAGCCCTTGAAATGTCGTGCATTTCAAGGGCTGTTGCTGTTGCGGAGGGGGGGATCAGGCCTGCGTCTGGACGGGTTTCAGTTCCTTGAGCGGCGTTTTGCCGCCTGTGGCGGCCGCTTCCTCGGCCTCTTCCTTGCGCACGCCCTCGCGGATATTTTCCAGCATGGTCTGAATGGCGGAAACCTGCGTTTCCATCCCGTGAACATGCTGGTTGGCCGATTCCATGGCGTCCAGAATGGAGCGGCTGATGGTGGAAATGTCGGCGATGGTGCTGTTGATGCTTTCGGCGGTGGCGGACTGCTGGGACGACGCCGTGGCGATGGACTGGGCCTGCGCGTTGGCGTCGGCGGCGAGACTGTGAATCTGGCTCAGGGATTGCCCGCTCTTGCCGGCGAGGGTCGCCACCTGTCCGATGGCGTCCACGGTATCTTCCACGGTGCGCGCGCTCTGGCTGCTGCTGGTTTGAATGGCATGAACGGCGCCTTCCACTTCCGTGGTGGCGTTCATGGTTTTTTCCGCCAGCTTGCGCACCTCGTCGGCAACGACGGCAAAGCCGCGTCCCGCTTCGCCCGCGCGGGCCGCTTCAATGGCCGCGTTGAGCGCCAGCAGGTTCGTCTGATCGGCGATATCCCGGATGATGCCCAGAACGGCGCCGATATCCCGCGCCTGACCGTCGAGGGATTCCATTTCCTCCTTGAGGCTGGCGGCCGTTTCGCGCACGGCGCGCATGCTGTCCACGGTCTGTCCCATGTCCTTGCTGCACGAGGCGGCTTCGTTCTGCACGGCGGTGGCCGCCTCTGCGGCGGTGGCCGCATTGTGCGCCACATCGGAGACCGTGGCGCTCATTTCCTCCACGGCGGAGGCCGTTTCGTTGATATGCGCCGCCGTGTCGGCGGTGCGCTGCTTGACATCCTCGATTTCCCGGATAAGGGCCGAGCTGGCGGTGTTGAGGGCCTCGACGGCGGCGGCAATGCTGTCGACCGTCTCCATGCGGCCCTTGCGGGAGGCCGCGGCGGCCTGCTGCCTGAGTTCCGTTTCTTCCGTGATGTCGCGTCCCAGCTCCACGTGACCGATGCGATTGCCGGAAAGATCCGTCAGCCAGTGCATATCCATGGACATGAGGCGGCCGCTCGGCAGCCTGTTCGTGAAACGATGCGTGCCTCGGCGCAGCTGCTCGATACCGCACTCGGGCGTATTGCACAGGTTCCCGTGCTTGCGGGAGCAGTGCTGGCCGCGATATTCGCCCGTGATGTTCATGCTCTTGAGCGACGCGGTATTGCAGAAGGTCCACTGCATATCCATATCCGTCACGGAGATGGCGTAGGGGATGGTGTTCAGGATGCTTTCATACCAGTGGCTCCGCTCCCGGCTGCGGTTCACCAGCGCGCAGACGGCTTCGCCCACGGGACCGGCGTTTTTACAGGGAGCAGGATCGGGGTCCTTGCCGGCAATGATCTCTTCGGCATAGCGCACGACGGCGTCGGTATTGCCGCCCCTGGCAACGACCAGGAAGATCAGGCACGCTCCCACGACGCCTATGACAAGGGAGACAGGCATGCCCCAGGAAAAGAAAAAGGCCATCGCATTGCACAAGACGAGTACAATGGCGATGGCAAAGGCAAGGACGGCTGCCTTTCGGGAAGCGTTCATGGGGGATCCTCCTGCTGCTGTATCGTCGCGCGGGGCTTCCGGAGACGATGGAAATGGATAAATGCTTGACGTGAAAGAGGCTATCGCCGGGAATCACGCTCCCCCGGACGGTATGTGCGCGCCGCCGGGGGGAGCGGGTTCTCCTATCGTGGAACTATGTTTTCCAGGGTGTTCTGCCCTTGAAAGCGGAAAAATCGCGTTTTTTCCGCAAAACGACTGATCGTATGGTTTGAAACGCACCGCGTTTCAAACTGAGAATGCCTTATCTGAAAAGGCATTCCATCAGCACTACAAGACAAATGCCGCCAATGGCGGCTATGGTTGCGGCGTTGCCGTTACCCGAAGCATTGGCTTCGGGGATAACTTCTTCCAGCACCACATATATCATTGCACCTGCCGCAAAGGCAAGCGCTATGGGTAGGAGTCCCGAGGCGAGCGAGGCGGCAAGGGCGCCCGGCAGCGCGCCCAGCGGGGCCGTGGCCCCGGAGGCCGCTCCCCAGAAGAAGGACTGCCGGGCGGTACAGCCTTCGGCCCGCAGGGCCAGCGCGACCACGAGCCCTTCGGGCAGGTTTTGCAGCATGACGGAGACCGTCAGCAGAATGGCCGTCGCCAGATCCGCGCCGTTGATGGCGGATTGCAGGCTTGCCTGTACGGCGTCGGGATGCGCGGCCGCGCCGTAGCCGACGCCGATGGTGAGGCCTTCCGGGATATGATGCAGGGCCATGGCGGCGACCAGCAGCGCGCTGCGCCGCCAGCGCGAATCAACCCCCTCGACGGAACCCTGCATGGCGTGCAGATGGGGCAGCAGCTTGTCCAGCCCGAGGAGAAAGGCCGCGCCGAGGGCGAGGCCGCACACGATGGGCAGGAAGGACAGATGGCCGAGGTGGGTCGTCATGCTGAGAGCGGGCGCCAGCAGCCCCAGCGAGGCCGCGGCCAGCATCATGCCCCCGGCCGCGCCGAGCAGACAGTCCATCATGAAACGGGAAAAGTTCTTGCGGGCAAAAATCAGGGCCGCGCCCGCGCTCACGGAAAGCCAGGACAGCGTCCCGGCGCCGAAAGCCTGCACGGCGGGATACTCAAGAATCATACGTGACAACTCCAGGAAAAGCATGGCGGCGTCATCCGGGGCTGTCCGGCTGCGCCCGCGGCGACAGGGTCGCGGAGCGGGAGATTGCGGCCGGAACTGCCGGATGACGCCGTAAAAGATGTTACGGAAACGCTGCGGTACGGGGAGGGGCTAGCGCCGCAGCAGGCGCGGAACGGCAAAGTAGACGCGGGCGGCCGCATCGAAGCAGACGCCGGGCAGATAGCTGGCCAGCCAGAACAGGCGGTGCTTGCGGGAGCTGTCGCGCCAGGGATGCAGGACGTCGCGCGCCTGGGCGCCCTTGCCTTCCCGCCAGAGGCTGACGGCCTTCTGGAAGGCCGCGCGCTGTCGCAGCAGGAGAACCAGATCGGGATGCTCCGCATCATATCCCGGATAGAGGGCGCGGTGCTTGTCCAGAATGCGCAGCGTCTCGTCCGCGAACTGGCCGAATTTACGGAAGGTCGTATTGCCGCCGTGAACCCGCCATATGGTCAGGGGCTCGTCCACATAGTCCAGTTTCCAGTCGTGCGCCACCCGATAGAAAACGTCGGCTTCCTCGCAGACGTTGAGGTTTTCGTCAAACCAGCGGGGGCGTCCGTCCGGGCCGTTTTCGGCCACGGCGTCAAGGGCCGCGCGCCGCAGAACCGCCGAGGACATGGAAATCCACTGTCGGCGCAGCAGAGCGCCGAAGACGCGGCCGCGTCCCGGGGCGCTGTTGGCAAAGACGCGTTGCAGCACGCGCCGTCCGTCGAACATCTCCGTGTCCGTGCAGACCAGACCGACGTCGGGATCGTCGAACAGGGGAACCTGCCGCGCCAGCTTTTCCGGCCTCCAGAGATCGTCGCAGTCCAGAAAGGCGATCAGCTCGCCCCGGGCCTCGCGGATGGCCAGATTGCGGGCCGCGCCCAGGGGGACGGTCTCGGAACCGCGAAAATAGCGCAGGCGGCCGTGCAGGGCTGCATGGCCCTGCGCCATGAGCGGGCTTTTGTCCGTGGAGCCGTTGTCCCAGAAGACGACCTCGAAGTCGGTAAAGGTCTGTGCGGCCAGACTGTCCAGCGCCTCTTCCAGATCGCGGGCGCTGTCGAGGCAGTTCATGATGACGGAAACGCGCGGCGCGCGATCCGGGGACAGGGGCGGCAGCGGGCCGGGTTTCGGGACGAAGCCCGGCAGGCCCCCGTAGGGACGCGGCGTCTGTTGCTCCGTATGCCGGAAAACCCAGAAGCGCAGCAGGGCGTAGGTCAGCAGGGGGACCAGCGCGCTGGCCGCAATCATGGACGCCTCATAGGGACAGCCCGCCATGTCCAGCAGGGCGACGAGCAGCGAGTTGGCCGCAAGCCCCGCCGCCTGGGTCAGGGCGAAGCGGGGCAGCAGCTCGGCGTGCCGTCCCCGCGCCTGCCGGAACGTCCAGAATCGTTGTCCCGCATAGGAAACGATGAAGCCCAGGATGAAGGCGCAGGCATTGCCGGGCAGCAGGGGCCAGCCCAGAAGGCGCACGAAGAACAGCCCTCCCAGAAAATAGACGAGGGTCGCCGCCGCGCCGGTGACGAGATAGCGCACGAAGCTGCGCTCCAGCGCGGCGCGGATCAGGGAAAGAAGATGGCTCGCCGTCATCTATTTCAGGGCCTCCCGGACGGCGTCGCAGACGCCGGACACGTCGGCGTCGCTCAGACCGGGGTGCAGCGGCAGTGTCACCAGCTCGCTATGGAGCTGTTCCGTGACGGGGAGCGGCAGGGCGTCCGCCGCCGGGCGGAACAGGGTCAGCAGGTGGTTGGGCTTGTAATGCACGCCGGTGGGAATGCCGCGGGCGGCCAGCGCCGCCTTGAGTTCGTCCTTGCGTCCGTGCAGGACCCGCACCACCTGAATGTGGGGCACGATGAAATCGTCGGGAGATTGCCGCAGCAGGGCGATGTCCTTCAGATCCGCCAGTCGTTCCGCATAGAGGGCGGCCAGCCGCCGCCGGGCGGGAATGAATTCGGATTCCAGCCGCCCCAGCTGCACGCGTCCGACGGCGGCCATGATGTTGCTCATATGGAAGCGCCAGCCGAGCCGCTTGACGTCGGGGTCCCAGGTGCGCGTCCCCGAGAAGCGGGCGGCGGTGTCGCCTTCCACCGAGAGCAGGCGGGCGTCGGCCGCAATGCGGGCTTCCTCGTCATTGAAGATGACGCAGAGGCCGCCCTCGCCGCAGGTGATGTTCTTGATGCCGTCGAAGCTGAAGCAGACGGCGTCGCCGAAGCTGCCGATCTTCCGTTCCTTGTGGCGACAGCCGAAGGCATGGGCGGCGTCCTCGATGACGCGCAGTCCGTGCCGCCGGGCAAAGGCGTGCGCCTCGTCGATGTGCCAGGGATTGCTGGCGTAGTGTACGGGCATGATCGCGAAGACGTCCGGCGTCAGGCGGCGTTCGGCGTCGGCAAGGTCCAGCGTGCCGGTATCGGGCAGGACGTCGCAGGCCACGGGCTCGCATCCGGCGGCCAGAACGGCCTGGAAGGAGGCCACGAAGGTCAGGGACGGCACCAGCACGCGCGGTTTTCCGGGGCGGTTCCACGGGGTCGGACGCAGGGCGTCCACGGCCAGCGTGAGGGCCGCCGTTCCCGTGTTGGCGGACACCACGTTCTTTTCCGCAACGCCGAGATAGGCGGCGACGTCCTGTTCAAAGCGCTGGGTTTCCTTGCCGATGCCGAGGTAGCCGTCTTCCGTGATGACGCGCCGGACGGCTTCGGCCTCCGCCGCGCCCACGATGGACATGGAAAGACGAAGGGACATGCTTTTCTCCCTTGCAGCTTCCGGGCCGTTCCCCCGCGAAGCGGACGACGCCCGCGTCCGGCGCGGAAACCGCGCGTCCGCCGGATGGTTCCCCGCGCGGGAAGCCCCGCTCCGGGGATGGCCCCATGCGATGAGCTGCTGTAAAAATATTTTTTAAAACAGTGTGTTATGTGCCTGTATCGCGTTTTTGCGGTGTGGTTGTTACGCTACGGACGGGCGGGGGCCGCCTGTCCGACGAACTCCTGCCAGCGTTCCATGAGCAGGCGGAGGGCCTTGCCGCGATGACTGCGCGCGTTCTTTTCCGGGCCGCTGAGTTCGGCGGCGGATTTGCCGAGCTCGGGATCGAAAAAGACCGGATCATAGCCGAAGCCGTTCTCCCCGCGCGGCGCGTCGAGGACGAGGCCTTCCCACGCGCCGCGGACCACAAGTTCCCCGCCGCCGAGGAAGTCCGGCTTCACGGCCGCCATGCAGCAGACGAAGCGGCAGCTGCGGGGCGCGTCCGGCAGTTTCGAGAGGGTCAGCAGCAGCTTGCGGGTATTGCGCTGATCCCGGCTTTCGCCGTCGAGGGAGTGCCAGTCGTCGCTGTAGCGGGCGGAATAGACGCCCGGCGCGCCGTTCAGCGCGTCCACTTCCAGCCCGGAATCGTCGGCAATGCAGATATGCCCGGTGAGCTGCGTCACGGTTCGCGCCTTGATCAGGGCGTTTTCCTCAAAGGTGACGCCTGTTTCCTCGATGTCGCCGATGCCGGGAAAGGCGTCCAGGCCCAGCACGTGCATGCCGTATTCCGCGAGGAGTTCTCCCAGTTCGCGGATTTTGCCCGCATTGCGGGATGCCAGAATGACGGTCATGGAATCGTTCATGTGTATGTTCCTTTGGAGCGGATTAGCGGTTACGCCCCGGGGCGTGCAGGGTGGCGGCCATGATGCCGCCGATGACGAGCGCGCCGCCGACAAGCTGGGCTCCGGCGACGGCTTCGCCGAGAACGGCGACCGAGGCCGCGGCGGCAAAGACGGGCAGCGAGTAGTAGACGATGCCCGCGCGCACGGGGCCGATGCGATCGATGGCCAGCGTCCAGAGCCAGAAGGACAGGAAGGAGCAGCCCACGCCGGTATACAGGACGGAGACGACGACCGGCATGCCGAACTGCGGTCGCGGCAGAAGGACGGCTTCGGCCAGCGTGAACGGCAGGGCGCAGAGCAGGCCCAGCGCAAAAAGCGCCGCATTGAAGCCGAAGGCGGATATGCCGGTCGGCCGACGTCGCATGAAAAGGGAATACAGGCCGAAGCAGAACGCGCCGCCCAGCGCCCAGAAATCGCCGCTGTTCAGGCGCAGGGCCGCGAGGCGCTCCCAGTCTCCCCGGCTGACGAGAATGACGACCCCCGCCAGCACGAGCAGCACGCCCAGCAGACGGCGGGGAGGAATGGCCTCGCCGTAGAGAATGCGGGACAGCAGCAGGATGACGATGGGCGCCGTGGGTACCAGCAGCGCCATGTTGAGGCTTTCCGTGGTTTGTCCGGCCTTGTAGATGAGCGTGTTCATGAGGGTGACGCCCAGAATCGCCTGCAGCGTCAGGTAGCGCAGATGCTCGCGGATGAGGGGCAGGTCGGCGGCCAGATGCTTCCAGGCGAAGGGCAGCAGGGCCGCGAGCGCCACAAGCCAGCGCCAGAAGTTGCACTGCCACGGAGGAATCATGTCGGCAACGGCGCGCGCCACGACGAAATTGCCAGACCAGATGACGGTGGCCGTCAGGGCGGCGGCATAGCCCCGGCTGATACGCTGCATAGATTTCCCCTGCCCGTTGATTGCGGGCGCTTCACCATAGCGAAGGCGGGCCCCCTTGCCAAGGCGGCGGGAGGGGGGACCGCCGCTTTTCTTTCGTGCGGCAAAAGGCTACTATGCCGATGCCCACTCTTTCCCTCCCGGCGGTACGGGAGGCAATGCAAGGAAACAATGATGGACATCATGCAGATATTCAACGAGCCCGCGCCGCAGGATCGCATTGCGGTTCCCTATGTCATCGCCGAGGCCGGCGTCAACCACGAAGGCAGCATGGACATAGCCTGCCGCCTGATTGACGAGGCCGCGGAAGGCGGCGCGGACGCCATCAAGTTCCAGACCTACAAGGCCGAGACGCTGGCTTCCAAGGATTCCCCGGCCTACTGGGACACGTCCAAGGAGCCGACGCGCAGCCAGTACGAGCTTTTCAGGAAGCACGATTCCTTCTGGAAAAACGAGTTCGAGGCGCTCAAGAAGCGCTGCGACGCCGCGGGCATCGCTTTCATGTCCACGCCCTTTGACGTCGAGTCCGCCCATTTTCTCAATGATCTCATGGACGTGTTCAAGATATCCTCGTCGGATATCACCAACAAGCCCTTTATCGAGATTTTGTGCGGTTTCGGCAAGCCCATCATCCTGTCCACGGGCGCGGCCCATCTGCATGAGATTGTCGAGGCCGTGGAATGGATCGAAGCCCGGGGCAACCGCCTTGCCCTGCTGCACTGCGTGCTGAACTATCCCACCCGGGACGAAAACGCCGGGCTGGGCATGATTCGCGGTTTACAGCGTCATTTCCCGCAGCACGTGATCGGCTATTCCGATCATACCCTGCCCGACGACATGCATATCCTTGAAACGGCGACGCTCCTGGGCGCGCGCATTCTGGAAAAGCACTTCAGCCACGACAAGACCCTGCCCGGCAACGATCATTATCACGCCATGGACAAGGAAGACCTCAAGCGTTTTTACGCCCGTCTCCGGCGTACCCTGGCCAGTGTGGGCGATTTCGCTCCGCGCGCCCTGCCGGAGGAAGAGCCCGCGCGCCGCAACGCGCGCCGCTCGCTGGTGGCCGCCCGCGCCATTGCGGCCGGAAGCCCCATCACGCCCGACGATCTGACCTGGAAGCGCCCCGCCCACGGCATTTCCCCGCGCAACTACGACGAGGTGCTGACCATGCGCGCCCGTCGGGACATTCCCGAAGACACCGTCCTGCGCTGGAGCGATCTGGACGACGGCGCGCGCGGCTAGAACAATTTCAGTTTGAAACGCTGCGCGTTTCAAACCATATGGCCTGTCGTTTCGCGGAAAAAGCGCGGTTTTCCCGTTCACTTCGGGCCGGGCGGCGCTGTGCCGCCGCCTCGCGTTTTCACCTTTTTCAAAGGTGAAACGCTCCAGCTTTTTCGCTGCCCGGTTCTCCGGGACGGCAATTCTTCCGAAACAGGCGGCAGGGGCTCTCCCCTGCCGTCTGTCGCCCGGGCGGATTTTGGGAAAAGGGCGCAAAAACGCATTGCGGTCTTGCGCCCGCCGGTCGTTCGCGGCGGGATCGTACCCCTCATGCAGCAGGATGGAGAATTTCATGGAGCAGTCTTCAGGCCCGTCCGTTGCCCTTCCCCGGCTTGTGCTGGGGCTCATGCCTCCCGGCGCGACGCCGGAAACCTGCCGTCCGGCCGGTCCGTGGTGCTTTGCCGGGCAGGAGGAATTCTTTCCCGACTGGGAAGAGCGCTTTTCCTTTCCTCCCGAACCCCTGCGGCGGCCGGAAGAGGCGGCCCGGGCCGCGGAAGAGGCGCAGGCCCTGTGCGCGGACAGCATCCCCCGCGTGGCGGAGCGACTCTGTCCGCACTGGAAAGACCTGCCCGAAGCCTACTGGGAGACGCTGCTGGCTCCTTGGGCCATTGTCGTGGCAAGCCAGATCGTGGAGCGGCAGAAGCGCGTGCGGGCCCTGTGCGAGGCATGGGGAGAAACGCCGCTGGAAGTGGAGCTGCTGCCGGAAGGCTGCCGTTTCGTGTTCGGCACGGATCAGGATGTGGTCCTGCACGGCGCGCTGGGCGCGGACTTCAATCACTGGCTTTTTTCGCGCCTGCTGGAAGCGCAATGGCCCGCCGCCTGGCGCGCGATCGTTCTGCCGGAACGGGAACGGCGCTTCCCCCGGGAGGAGCATCCGCCGCGCCCCGGTCGTCGGGAGGCGCTGAAAAAGCGCCTGCGCGAACTGCTGCTGCGTCTGCCCTTCCCCCGCCTCAAGGGCATGTCTCCGGCGCAGGCCCTGCGCTTTTCCTTGGCCCTGCGCGGCGAATGCGCGGGCAGGGATCGCAGCCGCAGCCTGCGGGAGGCTTTCGGCTCCGCGGCCACGGGGCGCGCCTGCGCCCTGCCGCTGGACCCCCTGCCGCTGTTTCTGGCGGCCCTGCCGGAAAGCCTGCGCCGGATGGATCATCCCCCGGCCGTTTTCCCGCCGCTGGGCAGGCGGCGGCTGCGCGTCGCCGGTATTGCCGCCTATGAGGATGCCGAATACCGGCGTTCGCTGGCCGTCTGGCGCGCGCAGGGGCATCGTCTTGCCTATGTGCAGCACGGCGGCAATTACGGGCAGATTGCCGCGGCCTGCGCGACGGCCGTCGTGGAATACAGTCAGCACGCGTTCATTACCTGGGGCTGGGATTCCTATACGGCGCGCGGCCTCGGACAGGGGGACGGCCCGCGCTGGGTTCCGTTGCCGTATCCGCAGCTGTCGGCCATGAAGGACGCCTGGCGGGGCGGCAGCGGCCGTCTGATTCTGGTCGGTACGGAAATGCCGCTTTACGCCTATCGGCTGGATGCCCGTCCGACACCCCTGCAACTGGTGCAGTACCGTGAAGACAAGCAGTGGTTTCTGGAGGCCCTGCCCCGGGCCGTGCAGGATGTGACTTTCTATCGTCCCTATTTCGATGTTCCGGGGTCTCTGGAGGATGCGCCGTGGCTGCTCCCCCGCTTTCCGCATGTGCATCTGTGCACCGGCCCGCTGGAAGCGCACATGCTCTCCTGCCGTCTGCTCGTGCTGGATCACAATTGCACGACCCTGTTGCAGGCCATGGCGGCCAATGTGCCGACCATTGCCTTCTGGACGCGCGATGTCTGGCCGCTGACGCGCGAGGCCGACGCCTGGCTGGACAGGCTGGCCGAGGTCGGCATCTGGCAGCCCACGGCCGAGAGCGCGGCCGCCAGGGTGTACGAGGTCTGGGAAGACCCGCTCGTCTGGTGGCGCAGCGAGGCCGTGCAGCGCGTCCGGCGTGAGTTTTGTCGATGCCATGCCCGGACGGCGGGGCGCGGGCTCGGCGCTCTCTGGATGCGAACCCTCAACAAGCTGACGAAAGATGAAGCATAAGAAGATCGTGATGACCGCCCTGTGCCTGCTGCTGGCGCTGCACGGGAATTCCATCGCCTTCGGCGCGCAGGGCGCGCCGGAAAAGGAACAGGCCGCCGCGGCCGCCGCGCCGGATGCGGCGGCCGTACTGACGGAGGTTCAGGCCGCGCTGGACGCGGATAATGCGGAAAAGGCCGTGGAGCTGCTCAAGCCGCTGGTCCGGCAGAAACAGCCCGAAGCCATGTACGTCATGGGGCGTCTTGCGCTGGAAGGCAGGGGGACGCGCCGCAGTCCCGTCTATGCCGCCACGCTGTTTCAGGACGCGGCCCAGAAAGGGGATATTCGGGCGCAGAACGCCATCGGCACGGCCTATGCGCGCGGGCAGGGCGTCAAGCGGCATTATGGCGAAGCCGCCCGCTGGTTCCGCAAGGCCGCGGATCAGGGGCATGCCGTCGCCCAGTGCAACCTTGCCTATCTTTACGCGCAGGGGCGCGGCGTGCGCAAAAGTCAGGAAGAGGCCGTCGAATGGTACAGCCGGGCCGCCAATCAGGGACTGGCCGACGCCCAGTATAATCTGGGGCGTCTGTACATGAGCGCCAAGGGCGATCTTCAGGACGACGTGAAGGCCGTCCACTGGCTGGAAAAGGCCGCCGAGCAGGATCACGCCCGGGCCCAGAACGTGCTGGCCTACATGTACGCCGAAGGGCGCGGCTACGCGCAGGACAACGCCAAGGCCCTGCAATGGTATCAGCGCGCGGCGGATCACGGTCTGGCCGAAGCGCAGTACAATCTCGGCTACATGTACGAGCAGGGGCGCGGCGTGGCGCAGGACTACGTCAAGGCCGTGGAATGGTACCGCAAGGCCGCCGAACAGGGCGACGCCACCGCCCAGTACAGCCTCGGGCTTATGTACGATCAGGGAACGGGCGTCCCCGCCAATCTGAGCGAGGCCAACCGCTGGTATCGTCTGGCCGCCAAGAACGGCGACCCGGACGCAAAGGCCGTCATCCGTTCGCAGGAAAAGGCGAAAAAGTAGAGCGTTTTCACCTTTTTCAGAGGTGAAACGCTCTAAATAAATAGAAATGCAGCTTGCTCATAGTCTCTGAAAAATACTTGCCGCCTGGCCTGTGTCCCCTCTGAAAAAGCGCGTTGGGGGAAGGATGGGGGGCCTGGGGGGAAGGAAACACCCTTGTGCGCTAGCCAAGGGGGTTTCCTTCCCCCCGGAAGAACGATTTAGTGTTGACAGGCTCTAGTTGTACAGGGGGCTCATGGTCCGGAGAACATTGGTGAACAGGCCGTCCATACCGGCGATGAACGAGCCGATATGCTGCGCCATGATGTTGAAGATCAGGCCGATGAAGAAGAAGCCCACGCTGATCTTGATGGGGAAGCCGAATTCCATGACGTGAATCTGCGGCGAGGTGCGCGCCACAAGGCCAAGGGCCACTTCCACCATGAACAGGGCGACCATGACGGGGGCGCAGATTTTGAGCGCGAGCCGGAACATGCCGACGGACAGGGAGACGACCTGATCCAGCAGGCCCTGACCGATGAAGAGGCCGCCGGGCGGGATGAGATCGAAGGTCGCGGCAAAGCCGCGGATCATGTAGAGGTGCCCTTCCAGCGACAGGAAGGTCAGAAGGGACACCATCCAGATGAAGAAGGACGTGGCGCCCGTGTTGTTGCCGCTGATGGGATCGGCGAAGGTGATCATGGCGAAGCCCATTTGAAAGCCCAGAAGCTCGCCGCCCGCCTGAATGCCCATGAACAGGAAGTTGACGATCATGCCGAGAACAAGGCCGATGACCAGTTCGCCCAGCAGCATGATGGCGATGTCGAAGGGGTGGGCGGGCATGAACGCGCCCGAGAGGGAGACGGCGGGCCAGACGCCCAGCGTGAAGACCATGGACACGGCGGCCTTGACGGTCGTGGGGATGTTCTGGGTCGAGAAGATGGGCAGCATGAACATGATGATGCTCACGCGCATCAGCGTCAGGACGAAGCTGAGGACGACCGCGGGATTATAGTCGAAAAGATTCATGACGCCCCGGGCGCTACCTGTGCAGCTTGGCGGAAATGAGTTCCCGTATGATCTGGTTGAGGCGCGGCAGGTCCGGCTTGGAAACCTGCCTGTCCGCGCCGACCTTTTCGCCCTTGGCGCGGACGGCGTCCGTGATCAGCGAGGAGAAGAGGATCACGGGGATGTTGCGCATGGCCGGGTCGCTGCGGATATGGGCCGTCAGACTGTGTCCGTCCATCTCCGGCATTTCGATATCCGATATGATGACGTGCAGATGATCCGTCAGATGCTCGCCCTTGTTGACGCATTCGTCGCGCAGCTGCTGGAGGTAGTTCCAGGCGTCCTTGCCGGTGGCCTTGTCCGTAACCTGAAAACCGGACTGCAACAGCGAGGACCGCATGATGTGGCGAATGGCGCTGGAGTCGTCCACCACCAGCAGGTGGAACTTGCCCGCGTCCTCCACGGGCGTGGTGTCCACTTCCACGTGGGACATGTCCAGCGAGGGATCGAGGCTGGCAAGAATCTTTTCCATGTCCAGAATGAAGAGGACGCGCTCGTTGATGCGCAGAACCCCCGTAATGGAGGACTGCGAATAACTCTGCACATGGTGATTCGGCGATTCGATCTGATCCCAGGTCAGGCGGTGAATGCTGGTGACGGCCGAGACGAGAAAGGCCGCCTGCACGCCGCAGAATTCCGTGACGAGCACCTTGTTGGTGGGGCTCTTGACGAGCGTCTTGCCCAGCCACGCCCCCAGATCCACCAGCGGCAGCACCTTGCCGCGAAGATTGAACGTGCCGAGGCTGGAAGGATGGTTGGTATTGGGCATGCTGGTCACGGTGGGCATGCGGATGATTTCCAGCACCTTGGCGACATTGATGCCGTAATAGCCCACATAGGTGGAGCCGTCGGGCAGAGATTCCTCGATAAGGAATTCGATGATCTCAAGTTCGTTGTTCTTGGGCGAGAGCAGGCTGTTTTGCGACATGGCGACCTCGTGCATCTGGGCTCTGAACGCCGCTCGGCGTCTGAACTCCTTATCGGGCAGACTGCGGAAAGCTTAACCTTCCTGATTCGGCGAAAACGCGTCAACGGTTCTTCCGGCGTTACGACGGCGCATGCGGCTTGCGGGCGGCCGTCCTTTTCCGCGCCGCTGCGGGCGGCTCGCGCCGGGGGCAGAATCCTCCCATGTCGCATTCGCCGCAACGCGGGCCGCGGGCGTGACAGACTTCGCGTCCGAACCATACCATGCGGTGGTTGAAGCCGCCCCACTCCGCCTGCGGCAGCAGCGCCATGAGATCCTGCTCCACATCCGCCGGGTCCGTCCGCGCCGTCAGGCCCAGACGGTAGCAGATGCGCTTGACGTGCGTATCCACGGCCAGCCCCTCATTGATGCCGTAAGCGCCGTAAAGCACGACGTTGGCCGTCTTGCGCGCCACGCCCGGCAGGGTCGTCAGCTCCGCCATGGTACGGGGCACCCGGCCGTCGTACGCCTCCATGATCCGGCGGGCGGCGCCCAGAAGATTCCGCGCCTTGCTGCGGAAAAAGCCCGTGCTGCGGATAACCTCCTCCAGCTCGCCCGGCAGCGCCCGCGCCAGTTCGGCCGGACCGGGCCAGCGCCGGAAAAGTTCGGGGGTAACGGTGTTGACGCGCGCGTCGGTGCATTGCGCCGCCAGAACGGTGGCGACCAGCAGTTGCCAGGCATCCCCGGCCGCAAGATGGGTGGCGGGGACCGGATAGCGCGCCTTCAGCGCCGTCAGGACCTGCTCGGCGCGCTCCCGCGCGCCCTTGGGCAAATTCGTGTTCCGCATGACTTTGCTATATGCCACAGGCTGCGACGCGCGGCAATACGCCCGGTTGCGGTTCCCCCGCGGCGGCACGGGGAAAACGACCGAAAAGCCCCTTGTTTTTTGGTCCGCCCCGTGTACTCTGACGCTGCGCCCGACGTCGAACAGGAGGAACCTTGCATGTGTCTGCTTGTCTATGTGACCATGCCGGACGAGGACTCCGGCCTGCGGCTTGCCCGCCGCCTTGTGGAAGCGCATCTGGCGGCCGGCGTCAATCTTGTGCCGGGCGTCCGGTCCGTGTATCGCTGGCGCGGCGTCGTCCATGAGCACGGCGAGTGCCTGCTGCTGGCGCAGGTGGCGCGGTCGGCCCTTGCGGAGGCGCGCGCCCTGATTGTGCGGGAGCATCCCTACGAAGTGCCCTGCGTCATGGCCGTGCCCCTGAGCGACGGGCACGATCCCTTTCTGCAATGGATAGCCGAAAACTCCCGTCCGGGGGGCGGGAGAGAGACGACGCCGGACGCACAGGCTCCGTCCGGCATATCCGCGGTCCGGCGCGGCCCGTAGCCGTTCCGTTTCCGTGAAAAATATCTCCAAAGAGAGGATTGCATGTCTGTTTATGTTTCCGGTTCGCTGGCCTTTGACCGCATCATGACGTTCAAGGGCAATCTGCACGACCATATTCTCATGGACAAGCTGCGCATGATCAGCGTGAGCTTCATGGTGGACAGCATGGACGAGCGGCGCGGCGGGTGTGCGGGCAATATTGCCTACAGTCTGGCCCTGCTGGGGGAAAAGCCCGTGCTGGTGGCGTCCGCGGGTCGCGATTTCGACAGCTACGGCCGCTTTCTTGAGGAACAGGGCGTCTCGCTGGAGGGCGTGCGCCGGGTTCCCGAGGTCTTCACGGCCCTGTGCTACATCACGAGCGACTTGAACGGCAACCAGATTACGGGGTTCTATCCCGGAGCCATGAACACCCCGGCCGACTATGATTTTCCGCATCTTGACGCGGCGACGGACATCGCCATCGTCTCGCCCGGCAATATGGAGGACATGCGCCGCCTTCCGGCGTTCTACAAGGAAAAGGGCGTGCGCTACATCTATGATCCCGGCCAGCAGCTGCCGGTGCTGGAAAAGGACGATCTGGCGGCGGGCATCGAGGGCTCCTTTGCCTGTGTGACCAACGACTATGAAATCAGCATGGTCTGCAAGAAGCTGGAATTGCGGGAAGAAGACCTGCTGCAAAAAACGCGCTGGCTTGTGACGACGCTGGGCGCCGAAGGGCAGCGCGTGCGCTCCGCCGACGGCACCGACGTGCATATCCCGGCCCTGAACTGCCGCAAGGTGGCCGATCCCACCGGCGCGGGCGACGCCCATCGGGCCGGGCTGCTGACCGGTATCACGCACGGCCTTTCCGTCCCGGAAGCGGCCAAAATCGGCGCCGTCAGCGCCACCTATGCCATCGAACATGTGGGCACGCAGGAACACGCCTACAGCCGCGAAGCCTTCGTGCGCCGCTACGAGGAAGCCTTCGGCCCGCTGCCCGTGCGCCTCTAGGGCTCGGGAGTCTTTACGTTTTATCTTGAGGGGGAAGGAACCCCTTTTGCTTGCGGCAAAAAGGGGTTCCTTCCCCCT
>CAJMRA010000014.1 GCA_905215675.1 uncultured bacterium
GTAAAGAAGGGATCGAAAATACGCTTCATGTTTTCCGGCGAAATGCCCGGACCGGTATCCGTGATGGACAGGCGCGCGCCCTTGCCGTGCGCCTCGCTGCGCAGGGTGATGGTTCCGTCCCGGCCCACGGCGTCAATGGCGTTGTCGATGATGTTGATGAACACCTGCTGCAACTGCGCCGGATCGGAAAGAATGACCGGCACGTCCGACCCCAGCTCGCGCACCAGCTCGATATGCCGTCCCCGGGCTTCGGTGGCAAGGAAATCGGCGGCCTGATCCAGCAGCTGATTGGGCATGATCTCCGTACGCCCGGGATTCATGCGCCGTCCGAAACCGAGCATGCGCTGCGTAATGCCCTTGGCGCGCTGCACGTGCTGTTCAATCTTGTTCGTGCTGTCGAGCAGCTCCTTGTAGTTCCGCATGCCGGAGGCGTCCTCCTCTTCCAGAAGATCGCGCATCCAGCCGGCATTTTCCTGAATCAGCATCAGCGGATTGTTGATTTCATGCGCCACGCCGGCGGCCATCTTGCCCAGGGCGGCCATCTTGCTGGATTGCAGCATGCGGGCGTCGATGTGCGCCTGCTTGCGATCGGATTCGGCCAGCGAGGATACCAGCCGCCGGGTGGCAAACAACGCGCCGAAACCGGTGATCACCAGCCCCAGAAGCACCAGCAGCGCCACCGAAAGACGCAGCTGCCGCAAGGGACGGAGACTGTCGGTCATGTCGTCCACCACGACCAGAATCCAGGGCATTGTCTCAAGGCGCATCATGGCGACGGCGGCTGTGGCGTTGGACGACGTCGTGGGCTTGAGCGACGACGGCGTCGCCAGCTTCTTGACCACGATGCCGCCCTTGTGCAGCTGCTCCAGTTCCAGCGGCAGGGCAAAGCGCCCCATGCTGGAGCCGTAATGCCGCGACGGCGTCTGAAGGATGCCCTCCTCGTTGACAAGAAAGGCGTCGCTGCTGCCCGCGGAATACAGGCGCTGCAACAGGGCGCCGATGGCTTCCATGTCGATGGTGGCGCGAAGGATGAAGCTGCGGTTCCCCTCATGGCGCAGGACGGCAATGATGAAGTGCGGCACATTGCGGTAGCCCATGAAGACGTCGCTCACATAGACGCCCCGCCGCAATACGGCCTGAAACCATTCGGCGGACGTGTAATCGGCGGTACGCAGATCAAAGGGCCCCACGTAAGCCACGTGCCTGCCGTCCATGCCGATGATGCCCACGTCGGCAAAGGAACGACCGTGCGCCTGCATGACGGAAAAAATGGAACTCAGCCGGGCGGGATTGCTCAGGTCCTCATAGGAATGTGTGAAGGCCAGCGTGCGAATCTGCGAAACACGCTCCGTCAGGAAGGTATCCAGCGCCCGGTGCTTGCTGTTGGTGACGGACTCCAGCCCGATGGCCAGCTTCTCGTCATACAGGGCGCCGAGACGATCATAGCAGAACAGCCCCAGCGCCAGCAGCGGCGTCATGGCCAGCAGCAGAAGAAGAAACAACAGCCGCCGCCGTATGCCCGCATAACCGCGCTTGGCCACGTAGCTCTTGGGTTCGCTCATGACGCGGACTCCTTCTTCGTCTCCCCGTTTTCGTCATTGCCGGTCCCGGTCCCGAACGACACGGCGCAGGCGGGCGCCTCGATTCCCTCCGGCAGGCCTTTCCCCGTATAGAGGGCCCGGCAATCCGCCAGAATGGAAGCGCGGGTCGCCTCGACCTTGGCGGGCTCCTGCATGATCATGTCCAGCTGGCGGGTATGAATGGTCAGATACCCGGCCACGGCCAGCAGGCAGCGCCCTTCCTCCATGTCCATGCCGTCCACGCGGGCCACCAGCGCGTCGTTGCGCACGACCGGCGAAAGCCCGAACTCCCAGAGAATGTCGGCCACAAAGCGCACCCGCAGGATACGCCTTTCGATATTGGCCGCGCCGCCGCGCAGCTGAAAGACAAGATAGTTTTCGCTGTGCCGCTCGCCCAGACGCGCTTCCACGGAAACGAAATGAAAGCCGAAGCGGGAATGCAGGCTGCAATAGTCGCGCGACACGAGAAAATAGTTCTTTTCGGAAAAATAGCTCGTCTGCGTCGCCGGATCGAGGTTGGGATTGGCCGTGGCCTCGAACAGCACCGAGAGAAAGCCCTTGCCGTCCACCGGCGGCGGCCCCTGCCAGGGATAGGCGTTCATGCCGTACCAGACAAAGAGCATGGGCAGGGAGGTGATATCCTCGATATCGATATAGGGTTCGTTTCGCCGGACACGAAAGCCGTCGTTGAGATTGACGACCCAGAACTGCTTGAGCACCTTGTCCCGCAGCTGTTTTACCCGCGCCGCCGCATGCTTCTTGTCCGAGCCGAGCGAGAACATGGCGCTCACGGCCTTTTCGTGGCAGTAGCGGGCGATATCGTGATACGTCTGGCAGTTGGCCGCCCTGAATTCGATGCTGTCCACGTCGTGCGTCAGGGGCAGGATATGTTCCGCGGCCTTTTGCAGGCTGTGCATGACGGGGCTTCCGGGCATGTAGTCGTGCGGCGGCGGCGCCTTGTCGAGCAGGCACTCCACCTGTCCGGGAAAGACCACGCCACCGTCGGCGCACAAGGTCACCATGTCGCCCGTATGCAGCATCCGCCCGGCCTTGCCCGCATTGATGATCATGGGCTTGCCGAATTCGCGGGCCAGCGAGGCCAGACGCGACCCCATGAGCCCTTCCTCCGCGACGATGCCCGCAACGACGTCGATCAGCGACACCCAGCGGTAGATGTCCCGACGCACCACGAGGATATCGCCCTTGCGGATATGGCGCGCGTCCTCCCACGAATCGGCCACCAGCACCCGGCCGTAAACGCAGCCGCGACCGGCGGTCTCGCCGCCGCTCAAGAGCGGAGGCGGCAGCTGATCGCGCTCCTCGTGCAGCACGTCATGCAGGGGCGAGGCAGGCGCGTAGATGATGTCGCGCAGCTGGAGCAGGTAGAAATCTCCCGCGGGAGTCCGTAACCAGGTAAAGGCCTGCGGCTTGCCCAGCAGCCGTTCCAGCATCACGGACAGATCCGCCAGCTGCCGCAGCGCGTTGTCGTCCAGCACGGGATGCAGGGGATCATACAGCCGCCGGGAGGTGATTTCGTGCGGCGCGGCGCGGGAAACATGCACGGAATCCACGGGCAGCAGGGAATATTCCATGTCCTGCGGCAGGCCGGGACACGCATAGATATGAAGGTTGCCGCTGACGGCCAGAGGATTCGCGGAATGGGCGATGCCCCCCACGCTCCCCTCCTCCACGGCCATGCAGGCCACGCACACGCCCGCCCCGCCGTCGGTCAGGCCCCGCGCGCGCCGATAAATCAGGGACTGCGCCTGCTGCTTGCGCGCCAGGGTCGTATGGAAGGCCGACAGCACCTCGTCGTCGGAGGCGTGCAGGCTCACGGGCGGCCCCCAGATGAGCAGACCGGGATCGCTTTCGCCGTCGCCCGCGGCCCCGGGCCACAGGCGTCCGCGCAGCAGCAGCTGCATCCCCTCCTGCGGATATCGGGCGCGCAGCTGGCGCACGCCTTCCAGAAAGGCCTCGGCCACATCATCCGGCAGGGGCAGACTTTCCACCAGCTCACGCAGACTTTCCGAAAGTTCGGCCAGATGCTCCGTGGCATACCCGCCCGAAGCCTGAACGCGACGGCTGAATTCCTCCTGCAATTCCTTGCGTTTGAAGACGCGCATACAGCCCGGAGCCGTCATGACGAAACCCGCGGGCACATGGGCGGCCAGCGTCGCCCCCAGTTTTCCGAGCTGAATCGTGCCGGGATCGGCCAGATGCGGCATGGCTTCAAGATCGGGATGACCAAGCGGAAGCATCAGCGGCCCGGGCTGCGTCTCTTCATCCTCGTACACCTCGGCGGCGACGATTTCCTGCAATTCGCCGAAGCGCTTGTAGAGTTCCGGCGTCGAGGACGGGCTCAGCTTGTCCAGCTGCTGAATGCACTGAAAAACCTGCGTCGCCACGCGGGTACAGAGCGCGCGTACCCGGTAGGAACCGAAGGGGTGATCGCAGCACAGGGTATATTCAAGCTCGGTCATGGTTTCCTGAAATTTGTTCCATGCCGTGAGAAAGAGCTTGAAGCGATGGTGCAGCAGGGCAAAATCCTGATCGGAGGAACCGGCGGCGCGTTTCGGCGCCTCCGAACGGGAAAACCATTGTTTCAGGCGGGAAAAAAGCATGCTGCCTCCGCAAGAGTGGCCGTGTCGCGCGCCGCTGCGGTCCGAATCTGCCCGGTGCGCGTTATTGTTCTTTATAGCGCAAGCGTCCCTCCTCTTCAAGGGCGGGCATGGCCCGCGCCGGAGTCTCCCCGCCCCGTCCGCCTGTCCGGCGGCCGGGATTCCGGCCGCCGCGCCGCCCGGCCCGAAGCGAACGGAAAACCGCGTTTTTTCCGCGAAGCGACAGGACGCAACCGGAATTGCTTATGCACGCAAAAAGGGGAAGGAGGCGAAAGCCTCCTTCCCCTTTTTGCGTTTACGGAGGCCCGGCGGGGCGTCCCCTCCGGCTTCCGCGAACAACGACGCGTCAGGCCTGCGCCGGAGCGGCGCCGGACGGCCCCCGCGGATGCGCCTTTTGCAGGACATAGACGGCAAGCATGATGCCGAGGCCCACAAGGTCCGTCTTGATGCCGGGCGTGATGAGGGTGATGGCGCCCGCCAGGAGGGCGAGGCGTTCATACCAGTGCAGATCGCGCACCCAGTAGCCGACGCTGGCAAAGGACAGGGACGCGATACCGGCGGCGGCAGTCACCACGATGAGCGCCACTTCGCCCGGCGTGGCGTTGATCATGAGCAGCGCCGGATTATAGCAGAAGATATACGGGATGAGGAAGCCCGCCAGAGCCAGCTTGACGGCCATGAAACCGGTGGCGTTGGGCTCGGAACGGGCGATGCCCGCGGCGGCATAGGCCGCCAGGGCCACGGGGGGCGTCAGGTCGGCCAGAATGCCGAAGTACATGATGAACAGGTGCGCAGCCAGCTGGGGCACGCCGAATTCCGTAATGGCGGGCGCGGCAATGGAAGCCAGCACGATGTACTTGGCGGTCGTGGGCAGTCCCATGCCCAGCACGATGGAGGCCAGCATGGTGAAAAGCAGGGTCAGCGGGAAAATGCCGCCCGAGAAATCCACGATGGCCGAGGCCAGCTTCATGCCGAGGCCGGTCAGCGTCACCACGCCGATGACGAAACCGGTACAGGCGCAGGCGGCGGCCACGCCCAGAGCCAGACGCCCGCCGTTTTCCATGGCCTGCAGGACGCTTTGCAGGGAAAGCTGATTGGCCTCCGCCACGGCGCGCCCCACGCTCATGCCCGAGAAGGAAGCGCCGCGCCAGGCCTTCCAGTTGTTGGCCAGAATGGAGATGACCACGGTGGTCACGATGCAGTAATACGCGGCTTTCAGGGGCGTATAGCCCTGAACCAGCAGGTAGACCAGCGCCACAATGGGAATCAGCAGATAGCCGCCCTCGCGCAGCACCACCCAGACGCGGGGCAGGCGTTCCTTGGGAATGCCTTTCAGGCCGAGGCGCTTGGCTTCCATGTGTACCATGAAGCCCACGGCGAGATAATACAGAAGCGCGGGAATAAGGGCCGCCTTGGCGATTTCCAGATAGCCCACGCCCAGGAACTGGGCCATGATGAAGGCGGCCGCGCCCATGATGGGCGGCATGATCTGGCCGCCGGTGGACGAGGCCGCTTCCACGGCCCCGGCGAACGCGCCGCGATAGCCCACGCTCTTCATGAGCGGAATGGTGAACGTGCCCGTGGACACGGTATTGGCCACGGACGAACCGGAAATGGTGCCGAAGAAACCGCTGGCAAGGACGGCCACCTTGGCCGGACCGCCCACATAGCGGCCCGCGGCGGCCAGCGCCAGGTCAATGAAGAACTTGCCCAGACCCGTGCTGTGCAGGAAAGCGCCGAACAGCACGAAGAGGAACACGAAGGAGGCGGATACGGCCAGCGGCGAGCCGAACAGACCCTCTGTCGTCAGATACATGTGCCCGATGATGCGGCGCAGCGAAAAGCCGGGATGCCCGAGAATGCCGGGAATGTACTCGCCCAGCAGGGCATACAGCAGGAAGGCGATGGCCACGAGCGTGATGGGCAGACCGACGATACGCCGCGTTGCTTCCAGCACCAGCACGACGGCGGCGCAGCCGAAATAGAAATCCATATCGGTCGGCGGGCCGGCATCCAGCACGATCACGTCGTAATTCCAGACAATATAGCCGCATACCGCCGCGCCTGCCGCCGCCAGCAGCACGTCGTACCAGGCCAGACGGTCAAGCCTGCCCGTGGCGCGGGCGGGATAGAGCAGATAGATCAGCGTCAGGACGAAACCGAGGTGGACGGCGCGCTGAATCTGGGGCGGGAACGGCCCCATGGCCGCCGTATAGAGATGGAAGGCTGAAAAGATGATGCAGATGCAGCGGATGACGATATCCATCCAGCCCTTGAAATTTCTGTAGACGGACTCCTTGTCGTACTTGGCGACGATTTCGGAGACATCGACGGTTTCCTGCACCTTTTCGACGGCTTCGGAATTCAGCGTTTCCACGCCTTCCAGGGCGAAGCCGCCCGATCCCTGTTTTTCGATGAGCTCCATGCGCTCCTTATGGCTCATTCACGATCCCCCTATTGAGCTGCGCCGCCTTCGGGCGGGCGTATGGGGCCTCCGTCGCCGTCGTCGCGACCGAGACCGAACGTAATGACCTGACCCGGCCGGGCCAGGGAATCCAAGGGTATGGCCTTCCGCTTCCCCGAGGCGTCGTTCAGCAGAAGGGTGTGCCGCGCCACGCGCCCGACGCGCACGTCGAAGGTGGGCAGCGGCCTGCGATAGCCGTCCATGATGATGCGGCCTCCCTCGAACCGCATGCTTTGTCCCTGTTCGGGCGCATGCGGCAGGCCGGCGCCGAAATCCTGATACTCCGAACGCTGCAGCTCGATGACGCCGTGAACCACGGCGAACCAGTCCTCCACCGGCGTCAGCGCCACGGAATGCTTGTAACGGATGGCAAAGGTCATGCCTTCCCATGCGGGCGCGCTCCACAGCAGCGCCCCCCGGGAGTCGCGCAACTCCAGCCGCTGCCGGGCCTCGTCGGCCGGCGCGGCGAACGCCCCGCCGAAAACGGTCGTCAATATCAGCGCAACCATCATGAACAGGCGGGCATAATGCCGTATTCGGCCTGCAAGGGCAAGTCCGCAACGGCAAGCGAGTGATTCCATAAGGACCCCTTGTCCGCAACAAAAAAAGAAGGCGGGCGACGCAGCGTCGCCCGCCCGCCGGAAAAAGCGTCTACTTCACGCCCTTTTCCTGGAGATACTTTTCGGCGCCGGGATGGAAGGGAATGGTCACGCCCTGACGCGCCTTGGCAAGGGAAATTTCGCTCCCCTTGTTGTGCGCCTTGGCGATATCGTCCACGTTTTCATACAGCAGCTTGGTCAGATTGTAGGCCATCTCGTCGGGCATGTCCTTGTTGACCACCAGAATGGCCTGCACGGACAGGGTGGGCACGGGCTTGTCCTGACCGGTGTAGGTCTTGGCCGGAATGGCGTCCTTCACGAGGAAGGGGAACTTCTTCACGATCTCGTCAACCTTGGGACCCTCCAGAGGCACGAACACCACTTTCTGGGCCGTGGTGATGTCCTGAATGGCGGGGTTGGGCGTGCCGATGGTGAAGACGAAGGCGTCGATATGACGATCCTTGAACTGATCGGCCGTTTCGCCGTAGGGCAGGAAGATGGGTTCCACGTTCTTGTAATCAAGACCGAAGAAGCCGAAAATCTGGCGGCAGTTCACTTCGTTGCCGCTGCCGCGGGCGCCCACGGAAACCTGCTTGCCCTTGAACTGCTCGATGCTCTTGATGCCGCTGTCTTCGCTGGCCACAAGATGGAGATATTCGGGATAGAGACGACCGATGGCGCGCACGTTGGCCAGCTTGGAACGGAAGGGCGCGGAGCCGTTGAAGGCGGCGTCGGCAACGTCGTTCTGGACGATGGCGAAATCCACCTCGCCCATTTCCACCAGACGCATGTTTTCTCCCGAAGCGCCCGTCGCCTGCGGCGTGATGGAATACTTGCCGTCGCTCTTGGAGGAAATCACCTGACCGATGGCGCCGCCGAGGGGAAAGTACACGCCCGACGTGCCGCCCGTGGCAAAGGTCAGACGCTCGGCGCCGGCAAAGGCGGACGCGGCGGACAGCACGAGACCGGCCGCAAGAAGAAGGCTGAGAAGTTTTTTCATGACGCTCTCCTGCAAAAAAGTCTCCGGAACTCCCGGAAAAGGACGCGGAATGCCCACGCATTGTGCCAGTATAAAGGATTACGCCCCCATTGGCAAACAGACGGCACGGCAAGGGCGGGCGCTCCCGGACGCTTGCCGCCGGGCGTCCGCTGGTTTATCCTGTAATTCAGCGCCGCGCACGACGCGACCATTCCGAATACCGCCCAAGGAGATTGCCATGAAGTCCCGCACGGCCGTACTTGCCCTGACAGTCCTGCTCGCCGCGACCCTGCCCCTTTCCGCCTGCTCCGGCAGCCGCTACCCGGCCAGACAGACCGAGGTCAACTATTATCCCCAGTGCTACCGGCCCATAGACCAGCTCCGCCAGGATGAAGATCTCACGACCAACACCACTGTGGGCGGCGCGGTGGGCGGCGCCATTCTGGGCGCCTTCATCGGCGGCCTGAGTACCGGCAAGGTGGAAGGCGCGCTGGTGGGCGCCGCGGCGGGCGGAGCCGCCGGCGCGGTGGGCGGCAATATCTACGGCAAGAAGAAAGCGGCGGAACGCGACGCCGACTACCTGCAAAGCTATGCCCGCAGCCTCGGCGAGGACGCCGCCAGCATGAACCGCGCCACGGCCGCCGCCAAGGTATCCTTGCGCTGCTACGATCAGCAGTTCCGTCTGGCCGCCAACCAGTACCGCGCGGGCACGCTGTCCCGCCAGGAATTCGAGGCGCGCTATCAGGAAATCCGCAGCGGCCTTCAGGAAACGTCCGCCATTCTCGGCAGCACGGCCACGACCATGCAGGAACGCGACAAGGAATATCAGGCAACCCTGCAACAGCAGGAACAGCGCGCCCAGGCGTCGGCCCCCGCGCCCGTCAGGACGACGAACCGGACCCGCAAGCCGCAAAAGACCGCGCCGCCCCCCCGCACGACGCCGGAAGTGCAGCGCAAGAGCGACGAATTCAAGGCCGCGCAGCGTGATCTCGACACCACGCGGCAGGATGTGGACAAGCGCATCAACAGCTACGAAAACTCGGTCGCGGCCCTGCTCGGCTAGAGCGTGTTAACACGAAATCGTTCTTCTGGGGGGAAGGAAACCCCCTTGGCTAGCGCGCAAGGGGCCCAGCCTTTCCGCAGGAAAGGCGTTCCCGTAATTCTTCCCCCAGGCCCCCCATCCTTCCCCCAACGCGCTTTTTCAGAGGGGATACAGGCCAGGCGGCAAGTCCTTTTCAAAGGTTATGTGTCGCCTATATTTTCTATTTATTTGAAACAAATAGAAAGACAGTGTTAACAGGCCCTAGAGCGTCTTGTCTTCGAAAAAGGCGACCGGAAGGAAGCGTTCCGCGCCCCCTCTCCTCTTTCGGAGCCGCCCGGACGCATTGCACCGAGCCCGTCTCCGGGGCTCCGCACGAGGTTTGCCATGAGTGAAGAACGTCCCGCGCCGTCCGGCGCTTCCGCAACGGAACCTGCGCCGCAGGCAGCGGCATCCCGCCCGGCATGGTACGCAAGGCCGTGGTTCTGGGCGGTTCTTTTTCTGCTTGCCCTCCTGAGCGTGCTGGCATGGCATGCGTGGCGGCAATGGCAGTATGCCGAACAGGAAAAAAACGCCGCCGAAGCCGCCCTGCGCGTTCTTGAGGAGCAGCGGCGTCTTCTCGAACAGCAGCGTGAGCAGTGGCTCGCCCTGCTGAGGGAAGATCCCTGCCTCGTCAAGGAACGTCTGGCCACCCTGCCCGCCGCTCCCGCGACGACGCCCGCGCCCTCCGCAACGCCCGCGACAGCCCCCGCGCCGTCGGTCGCCTCGACCGCGCAGACAGGGACCGCGGCCGCGCAGACGCGGCAGGCCGAACAGGCGACCGTGCTTGTTCTGGCTCGTCAGAGCGGCGGCCTTGCGCTGGGATCGGGCTTTTTCATTTCTCCCTCTCATGTCGTCACCAACGCGCACGTCGTGGGCGACGCCGCCGACATTTTCCTGATCAACGGCCGGACCGAAGGTCTCCGCCGCGCCCGCCTTCTGCGGCGCGCCGTGGACGGGGGACGCGATTTCGCCCTGCTGGGGCTTGACTCTCCGGCTCCCGTACAGGGGCTGCGCTTCGCCGCGGACCCGCAGCGCACCGAACGCGTCAGCGCCTGGGGCTTCCCCGGCGCGGTTTCCGGGGACGATCCCAAGTTCCGCGCCCTGCTGGCCGGAAAGAGCCAGACCGCGCCCGAAGTGGTGTACAGCGACGGCGTGGTCAACGTGGTGCTGGATCGCACGCCCCGCCTCATCGTGCATTCCGCCACGGTATCGCAGGGCAACAGCGGCGGTCCGCTGGTCAATGCCGCGGGACATGTGGTCGGCATCAATACCTTCATCAAGCTGGACGACGAATCCTACCGCCAGTCCAGTCTGGCCATCGTCGCTTCCAGCGTCATGGATTTCCTGCGCGAAGCGGGAGCGCCCTTTGCCGTGGCGGACGACAAGACCGCCGAGAACCGCTAGAACATTTTCAGTTTGAAACGCGTTGCGTTTCAAACCATACGGCCTGTCGTTTCGCGGAAAAAGCGCGTTTTTTCCGCGAAATGACAGACCGGGCATCGGGGGCCTTTCCCCGCCGTCCTCAACCGACAGATTTCGAGGCCGCAGGATGAGCACCTTTCTTCATACCTCTCAGCGCGGCGCGCTGCGCGCCCTTGCCGGACAAGGCATCTTCGCCGTGGAATGCCACGCGCAGCTGCGGGCCCTACTGCTGCAACGGCTTGGCCCGGAACATGCCGCCCTGCTGGCGGAACCCCAGCACGATCCGGAGCGGCGCTCCGTGGACTGGTACGCGGAAACCGACGGTCCGGCCCTGCCCCTGTCGCAACTGCCGCCCGACGAGGCCGAAGCCCTCAAGGCCAGGGCCGGAGCGCTGGCCCGGGATATTCAGGCGCTGGCGACGCGGCTGGACGCCGAGGGACACAACGCGGCCCTGAGCGGGCAACTGCTGGCCCTTGCCCTGTGTCATCCGGCGGAAGACGATCTCTGGTCCGTCGGCGGCCGTCCCGTGCTGACCAACTGGGGATTCGCTCCCGGCGCGGCGGGCGCCCAGCCGCAGGATCTGACACGCCTCGGCGCCGTCGCGCCCGCCCCCGCTCCCGCCCCGACGCCCCCCGCGGCGGCCGCCGCCCCGGTTGCAACCGTGCCGCCGCCTGCCCGGGGCTGTCTGCTGTCTCCGGGCTGGCTGCTGCCGCTTTTCCTGCTTCTTCTGCTGCTCTGGCTGCTGGCGGCCATGCTGGGGCGGCTTCCCTCGCCGCTGCCTTCCGGCTGTTTCCGGGACGATCAGGCCCGGCGGGCCGTGGAAGCCGCCGAGGCTAAACGGGCGGCGCTGGAAGACGAGCTGGCACGCCTGCGCGGACAGCTCGAACTGCGGGCGCAGATGTGCAAACCCGCCCCGAAACCGGTTCCGGCAGCCCCCGTGGAGGAACCTCCCGCGGAAAAGCCTCCCGTGCAGGAAGAACCCCAGAAACCCGAACCGGAAGTCGTGGAACCCTTCTTCGGCGAAACGCCCCCGTCTCCCGAACCGGAGAAGCCCAGGCCGACGCCCAAACCGAAGCCCGAACCCAAGCCGGAACCCAAGCCCGAGCCGAAGCCGGAGCCGAAGCCCGTCCCGCGCAAGGGCGAGGATCTCAAGATCCCGGACGATGCCGCCAAAAAGAAGGACCTTTCCTTCCTCGAAGGCTGCTGGGTCAGCGAAACCGGCCTTTACTCGCATCCCCGCAACGAACCCATTGTTGCCGAATACTGTTTCGACAAGAACGGTCGGGGACGCCGTTTCGTCCGGGAACGCAACGGGCAGGTGTGCAGCGGCAGCGCTCAGGCGCAGTTCCAGAGCAACGGGCTTACCTTCGAGGCGGACGACGCCCGCTGTCCGCGCGGCGGCCGCTACGTGCCGCAAAAGGTGGAATGCACCGGCAACAATACCAGCACCCAGTGCAGCGGTCATGAAATGGGCGGCAAGAATCTCCGCTGGAAGGCGCGCTTCAAGCGCAAGTAGCCCCGCCGCTGTTTCCGACAAGGAAGACGGACATCATGGAAATACCTCGTTACCTTTCGCCGGTCAGCCTCATTCCCGGCGGTTGTCCCCAGTTTCTGGACTTTGAACTGCCGTTGTCGGAACTGCGCGGCGTGCGCCGCCACTTCCGGGAGGAACGCAGGCTGGAGCAGGACAACGACGGACGCTATACCCACTATCTGCGCTGCCTTCAGGATACGCAGGACGGCTTTGTGGACATGCTCAACAACAAGCCCGCCGACAGCGACTACGACATGGCGGCGGAGCGCGTCGTCGAAATATGGCAGGACCACTGGCTGCCCGTGCCCTTCCTGCGCACGCTGGATCAGCACTGGCCCGACGGGGGCAAGCGCTTTGAATACGGCCCGTCCAACTGGGCCCGGGCCCGCGTGCTGCCCTCTTCCGCCGATCCGGCGCGTCTGCGCGTAATCCTGATCTTCGACACCAACGTGGAGGAGCGGCCCGCGACGGGAAACCTCTATCACGCCCTCTCGCCGCAGGACGTGGCCGCTCACGGGCATTTCATGCTGGCGCATCATGTGCGCGACAACGCCTGGTTTCTCAACGCCGCGTGGGTGGACGAGTGGCTGTCGGGCATTTACGACGCCTACCGGCAGGGCAAATACACCGGCCGCGGCTCCTGGCGCGAGGACGATCCCTATCTGCTCCAGCATCTGGCGGCCTATCTGACCTGGCTGGACATTGTGCGGCGCGCCATCGGCGACGTTTCCGTGCAGACCATCAATCCGGCCCGCGACACGCCCATGGACGTGGATCTTGTGCTGGATATCGGCAATTCCCGCACCACGGGCATCCTGATCGAAACGCCGCCGCAGAGTCATACCAACCTCAACAACAGCTACCTGTTGCAGCTGCGCGATCTGAGCCGCCCCGATCTCGTTTATGAGGAACCCTTTGAAACGCGCGTGGAATTCGTGGACGCCACGTTCGGCAACGACGCCCTGAGCCGCCGTTCCGGCCGCAGGACGCCCGCCTTTGCCTGGCCCTCGTCCGTCCGGCTCGGCCCCGAGGCCGCGCGGCTGACCACGCGGGCCGTCTGCGCCGAGGGCTGCACGGGCATGTCCAGCCCCAAGCGCTACCTCTGGGACGAACGGCCGTGGCAGCAGAGCTGGCGCTACAATACCGGCGGCAATGCCGAACCCATGGTCAGCCGCGGTCTTTTCCCGCGCCAGCTCAACCCGCAGGGAACGCCGCTGGCCTGCTTCGACGACCCCCTGTTCAAGAAAAGTCCGGCGCTGCGCCGCCAGCAGGCGGAACCCCTGTTCGAGTCCCTGTTCACGCGCTCGTCGCTCATGATGTTCATGCTCGGCGAGATCCTGACTCAGGCCGTCATCACCATCAATTCCCCGGCCACCCGCGCCCGGCGGGAACTGCCAAACCTGCCGCGCCGCCTGCGCCGCGTCATCTTCACGGTGCCTACGGCCATGCCCGTTGCGGAAAAGCGCATCTTCCGCCGCTGGGTACTCTGGGCCGTGCGCGTCATCTGGGAGGCGCTGGGCTGGAGCGCATGGTATACGGACAACGGCAAACGCAACGTCAGCGACTATCGCGCAAGTCCCCGCATCCGCTGCGACTGGGACGAGGCCAGCTGTTCCCAGCTGGTGCTGCTCTACAACGAACTCGGGGTCAAGCATCACGGCGACGCCCACCATCTTTTCCAGATTCTGGGCAAACCCCGCGCCGCCTACGGCAACCGCCCCTGTGTGCGCGTCGCCTCGCTGGACATCGGCGGCGGCACGACGGATTTGTCCATCACCACCTACGAACTGGCCAGCGCTCCGGGGGAAACCGCCCGCATCGTCCCGCATACGGAATTCCGCGACGGCTTCAACCGCGCCGGAGACGAAGTGCTGCGCGCGGTTGTCTCCCGACACATCATTCCCGCCGTGGAACAGCAACTCCGCACGCTGGGCGTGGACGATCCCTCGGGACTCATCGCGCGCTATTTCGGCCGCGACGCCATCGGCACCAGCCAGCGCGAACGCAACACCCGCATCCGTCTCGTACGCCAGATCGCCGCCCCCGTGGCGCTGGGCATCCTCACCCTGTGCGAAGAAGGCGACGCCGCGACCGGCAGGACCTGCCGCATCGGCGATTTCTTTCTCCCCGAACAGGAGGACGCCGCGCGGGACTCCGCCATGCCCTTCCGCGCGCCGCGTCCGCAGCAGGAGACGCTGGAGGCCATCAGCGAACTGGCGCGCCGCAGTCATCCCGCCATTGACGGCTTTTCCATCATGGATGTCCCGCTGGACATCGTTCCCGAAGCCGTGGACAAGACCATTCTCGACACGCTCGGCGACGCCCTGTCCTCCCTGTGCGAACTTGTCCGCCTCTATGACAGCGACGCGCTTATTCTGACCGGCCGTCCCAGCGCCTGGAACGCCGTCATCGACGGCATCCTCGCCAAGGTGCCCGTACCGCCGGATCGCATCATTCCCATGCGCCACTACCATGTGGGGGCCTGGTATCCCTTTACCGACGCCGTGGGGCGCATTACCGATCCCAAGACCACCGTGGTGGTCGGGGCCATTCTCTGCGCGCTGGCCGAAGGCCATCTCGAGGGATTTTCCTTTGACACCCGCGCGCTCCGGCTTTCGTCCACGGCCCGCTATATCGGGGAAATGGACATCAACGGCCAGCTGCGTCGTCCCCATGTCTGGTTCGAGGTCAATGTGGACGATAAGGAAGGCGTGGAACTTACCAGAAATGTGACCTTCAGCGGCCCCCTTTTCATCGGCTACCGCCAGCTTGAGGCCGAACGCTGGCCCACGACGCGCTATCATCTTCTTGATTTCGCCAACGAGGAAGCCCGCTCCCGCGCGGCCGGACGTCTCCCCTATACGGCGACCCTGCGCCTGCGCGTGGCCGACGTCTGGGACGAGGACGACCGCCGCGGCAACGACGACAAGGATCGCAACGAAGGCGATTTCACCATCGATGTCGTGAGCGACCGCAGCGGCGGAGGCGTACAAAGGCAGGACCTGGAAATACGCCTCCAGACGCTGCCCCTTGACGAAGGCTACTGGCTGGATACCGGGGTGGTCCTTACGGGCGGCTAGGGCGCGTTAACACTACATCGTTCTTCTGGGGGGAAGGAAACCCCCTTATCTCTGCTGTCGATGCCCGTAGCTTCCTTCGTCGCAACGGGCACGGCCTGCGGCCGCCTTCGGTCGCGGCTAGCGCACAAGGTGG
>CAJMRA010000015.1 GCA_905215675.1 uncultured bacterium
CGGCGCTGTGCCGCCGCCTCGCGTTTCACCTTTTTCAAAGGTGAAACGCTCTAGCCATGCCGCGAATCATCATCGCCGCCGCCGTCCTTGCCGGACGGCGCGTCGGCGTCCTTGCCTGCGTTTTCCGAAGAGGCGTCGGGCGCGGTATCCGGTTCCAGCACGAAACCGGAAGCGGCGGACGCCGCGGACTCCCCCTGCTGCGGCAACGGCTTGCCGTTGGCATCCAGCGGCGGCAGGGGCTTGTTTTCCATAATCAGATCCAGTTCCTCGCCCGTGATGGTCTCGCGTTCAAGCAGCGCATTGGCAATGCGGTGCAGGATTTCCATATTGTCCTGCAACAGCTTGCGGCAGCGGGCATAGGCCTCTTCCACGATGCGCTTGACTTCCGCATCCACCAGCCGCGCGGTATCTTCGCTGTAATTCTTGTTCTGCACCCATTCGCGGCCGATAAAGACTTCCTCGTTCTTTTCGCCCACGGCCAGCGTGCCGATGGCTTCGCTCATCCCCCATTCGCAGACCATGCGCCGGGCCGTGCGCGTCACCCGCTCGATATCGTTGGAAGCGCCCGTCGTGTAGTCGGACAGCACCAGTTCCTCGGCGACGCGTCCGCCCAGAAGCACCACCAGCGTATTCAGAAGATAGCCGCGGGTGTAACTGTGCCGATCTTCCTCGGGCAGCTGCATGGTCACGCCCAGAGCCCGGCCGCGCGGAATGATGGTCACCTTGTGGACGGGATCGGAGCCGGGAAGCAGCCGCGCCGCCAGCGCGTGCCCGCCTTCATGATAGGCGGTATTGCGCTTTTCCTCGTCGGAAAGCATGAGGCTGCGGCGTTCGCGTCCCATGAGGACCTTGTCCTTGGCATATTCGAAGTCGCGCATGTCCAGCTTGTCCTGATTGAGCTTGGCGGCCTGCAGGGCGGCTTCATTGACGAGATTTTCCAGATCGGCGCCGGAAAAGCCCGGCGTGCCGCGCGCCAGCACCTCAAGGTCCACGTCGGGCGCAAGCGGCGTGCGCTTGGTGTGCACTTCGAGAATACGCTTCCGGCCGCGCAGATCCGGCGTGGACACCACCACCTGCCGGTCGAAACGGCCGGGACGCAGCAGCGCGGGATCGAGCACGTCGGGCCGGTTGGTGGCGGCAATGAGGATGACGCCCTCGTTGCTTTCAAAGCCGTCCATTTCCACCAGCAGCTGATTCAGCGTCTGTTCGCGTTCGTCGTGGCCGCCGCCGAGGCCCGCGCCGCGTTTGCGGCCCACGGCGTCGATTTCGTCGATGAAGATCAGACAGGGCGCGTTCTTCTTGCCCTGCACAAAGAGATCCCGCACGCGGGACGCGCCCACGCCCACGAACATTTCCACGAAATCGGAACCGGAAATGGAAAAGAAGGGCACGCCCGCCTCGCCGGCCACGGCGCGGGCGAGCAGCGTCTTGCCGGTGCCGGGAGGCCCCACGAGCAGCACGCCCTTGGGAATACGCCCGCCCAGGCGGGTGAACTTCTTCGGGTTGGACAGGAATTCGACCACTTCGGCCAGTTCTTCCTTGGCTTCGTCCACGCCGGCGACATCGTCAAAGGTGACGCGCCCGTCTTCCTGATTGAGCATGCGGGCGCGCGAGCGGCCGAAGTTCATGGCCTTGCCGCCGCTTCCGCCCTGCATCTGGCGCATGAAGAATATCCATACGGCTATCAGCAGCGCCATGGGGAGCAGGGAAATGAGTACCTGCATGTACCAGGGCTGTTCTTCCGGCGGTTCTGCCTTGACCTCCACCTTCTTTTCCATCAGGCGGGAGATCAGCTCCGGATCGCGGGGAGCGTAGCTTCTGACCGTGGCCCCGTCCGTCGTTTTCCCGGTCAGGGTGTTGCCCTGAATGGTGATGCTGGCGATCTGGCCGCCGTCCACACGGGAAAGGAAGTCGGAATAGGACAGCTGTTGCGACGCGCCCTGCGGCTGCTGAAACATATTGAACACCATAACCAGAGCAATGGCGATGATGCCCCACAGCAGCAGGTTTCGGCTGGTTTGATTCAAGACGGCCTCCCTCAAAGGCTTCAATATCCGGTGACGTTTCCCCGGAGGGAACGGAATTTTTCATTTGTAACTAGCCCGCAGCGCGGGGCGCTGTCAATCGGCGCGGCGCTGCGGACCACTCAGAACATAAGCATGCCCCTGCGTCTGGCAATGGGCGGAGCGGCATTTCCCCGGAAACGAAGACAAAAAAAGCTCCCGGGTACGAGGGGTTCCCCGGGAGCGCGCACGCCGTTGCAGCAGGGGGAGGCGTGCTGAAGGAGCAGTCGGGCATCAACGGGCCGCAGGGGCGCATGCCTGTCGCCATCCGTCCGAGGAAGACGCCTGGAGCGGCGTTTCCTCCGTCCGCGCCCGGACGCGCCTAGCCGATGGTCTGGGAAAAGGCGTTACGCAACGTTTCCTCCGTCCGCGCCCGGACGCGCCAGCGCGTCAGCGCGGCTTTTCTGCCGGGCAGCGCCACAAGGGTGGCGTCCTCGCAGGGGAAACGGCGTCGGATGAAGCGGAGCAGCCAGCCCGCGGCCAGCCAGAGAGGCACGGTGATGCCGAAAAAGTACAGGGAAAACGTCGCCAGGGAGGAACCGGGGCGCTGCGCGGCCTGATACATGGCGAAAAAGACGGCCGCAAGCATCAGCACATTGGCGGCGACGCGCACGACGCCGGACCACAGCGCGCGCTTGAAGGCATGCGGAACTGCGGGGCGGGGGGCCTCGGCGGAAACGGCGGCGGCTGCGGTCATGGGGGTTCTCCTTGAGAAAAAATCTTTCGCGGGATGACGAGGCCGGAGGGGGCTCCGGCCTCGTCGGGGTTTGCCTGAGGGGCGGGGGCTACTTCTTGAACAGGTTGGTCTGGGAGATGTTCATGAAGCGCAGCGCCTGATGCTTGGCATTTTCCTTATAGTAGACGCGGACTTCGTCGCCGGCTTCCCAGGTGTCGGGGTGCACGTCCAGCTTGTCGGCGGGAATCTGGAAGGTCACCAGAGCCTGCAGACGGGCGGAGTATTCGGTAACCGTCATCTTTTCCTTGTCGATGACGGGGAACTTCTTGCCCATCACCTTGGGATGCGTACGCTTGATATTCTTTTCCACGTCGGTGAACTTGACGTTCAGAACTTCAAGCTGCTTGGTATCGGGGTTGTAGATGGTGACGGTCGACTTGTCGATATCGAACATCACGCGTCCGCCGGGCTTGGGCAACGGGCCGATTTCCTTGGGGTCCGCCGGCATCATGTATTCGTGAATGCCGCCGGTGTATTCGGGGTTGCGCTGATCATGCTTCACGTCCAGCACCACCAGCATGGTTTTGGCTTCAGGATTATAGGCCACGCAGCGGCCCTGTTCCACCTGACCGAATTCGCAGGCCGTCAATCCGAGGCAGGAGAAGAGGACAAGGGACAGTATCAGCTTACTCATTCTCATGTTGATTCTCCTTAGCCCTGGCGCTTCTTGGCGGCGAGTTCACGCTTGGCGCCCTGCACCATGCGCACGGTAATGTAGAGGGAAATGCCGCTGACAAAGCCCAGCACGGCCACGGTGGCGATACCGTTGATGACGTCGGAGTACGCGGGGAACATGGGCTGGATGAGCTTCAGGACCACGGAAGCGAGGCAGCCCAGGACGGCGGTACCGAAGGCGATGCGGATACCGTAACCTCTGATGTACTTGGTGGCGACGGCGCCGATCTGGGCGCCCACGGCCGCGCCGACGAGCATGATGAGGGCGGCCACGAGTTCGGTACGGCCCTTGAACGTATAGGAGGCCGCGCCGTACAGGCCGGAAATGGCCACTTCAAAGAGGTCGGTGCCGACGGCCACGTGCGTGGGGCAGCCTACGAGGTACACCAGGGCGGGCATGCGGATCAGACCGCCGCCGATGCCGAGGATGCCGGCCAGCCAGCCGGTGGCCAGCGACACGAAGATGGGCAGCCAGGCGGAGCAGTAGATGCCGGCGACGTTGAAGTGAACCATGGGAGGAATGCGGATGGCATGCAGCTTGGACGACCAGTCAAGGCCGGTAGCCGTGGCGGACAGCTCTTCGCCGCGGGCGGCCGCTTCGCGTTCCTTCTTCCTGCGCAGGGCCACGTCATGGAAGACCATCCAGGCAATGCAGACCAGCAGCACGACGTACAGCCAGCGCACGACCTTGTCGACGGAGCCGAGACGTTCCAGCCACATGATCATCTGGGCGCCGATTTCAACGCCGACCACGGTACCGGCCAGCATCGTCAGGCCGAGCTTGTAGTCAACGTTGCCGAACTTGCCGTGACGCATGGTGGAAATGAGGGATTTCCCGGCCATGTGCGCCACGTCCGTGCCGATGGCGAAGGCCATGGGGAAGCCCAGGATGTTCAGGCCGGGGGTCACCATCCACGCGCCGCCCATGCCGAAGAAACCGCCGATGATGCCGACGCCGAGACCCAGGATAATCAGACCGGGCCAGAAAATGTTCACGCCGGAAATGGGCATCAAAACATACAACCAATCCATAAAGCGCCTCCTTCCGGCCTAGTGTTCCGCCAGCTCGCGGTGCTTGAGGTCGATGCCGATATGCGACATCACGATGTCGGCCAGGACGCCGAACACGCAACCGGTCACCGGAATGATGATAATCGTCAGCAACGTGAAATAGGCGTGGCTGTCGTTGTACATCTGGGCCCACCACAGCAGGATGCCGTCAAGGCGACGCGTATCGGCCACGATGACCACATTGGCCGCCGCCTTTTTGGCCGCCATTGCCAGAGAAGGCGCCATGAGCAGGAACATCAGGGCGAAGCCCGTAATACATGTCCAAAGCTTACGCATAAGTCTCCTCCATTCCAGTTTCCGCCGGAGGACCCGGCGATTCGTGCCAAAATTCACGCTTTGACTATAGCAAGCCGCGTGCCATTGCACGATTGCACGGTTCCGCCGCTTCCCGAAAACCCGCGCTTTCCGCCTTTCCGGCTTGCCTGCATGCCCGCTTTGACATAGTATTGATAAACAGGCAGGTCAGGAAGGAGGAATCATGCGTTTCCCATTTCGCCCCCTTACAGGAAATTCCTATGATACCGCACTGTTATTCCTGCGGCGCAGCTTTGCGACCAGGCTTCTGGCAGTGGGGCTTCCCGGCGTCGCCGTCCTCCTCCTGTGCCTGTTTGCCTTTGTATCACGCAACGCCGGAACGGCCGTTACCGCGGCGCTGGAGCGGAACGCGCAATTGCGGGCCGGTTCCGTGGCGCTCATCCTTGAGCAAATTTTCACAGAAACGCGCAATCAGCTTCTGATTCTCGCGGCGGGTCCCGTTTCGCGACAGACCATGGACGACCGGCTCCGCTTTCGCGCAAAGGCCGGCGGCGTCCATTATCGCGAAGTGGCGTTCATGGCGCGCAACAACGAGGAAAGCTTCCTTCTCATCAATTATAACGGCGAAATCGTGACCGTCCCTCTCGACATGGCGCGGCAGGCCATCGGCAGTCCCTTCAGCATGGGCGAAATCAGGCATACGGCCAATCATGTCCACATGGGGCAGCCGCTGGAAGTCACCTATCCCCCGCTGCCCTTCAAGGGGGCCATGCAGAGCCCGCGTCTTCAGGTTCTGCGCTTCAGCACTCCCATCTTCGACGATCATAATCAGTATCAGGGGCTGCTTGTCCTTTCGCTGGATCTGGCCGTCCTGCGCGATGCCATTTCCATGTTTTCCTCCACCGAGAATTCCTTCTGGCAGAATGCGCACATCAGCCATGTCCGCAGCGTGTACTTCGACGCGCAGGGCTGGATGATTTTCCAGTCCGAAAAGAACCGGCAGGGCAACGCCCCGCTCGGCCTCGGCGAAATACGCAAGGGGTTCGGCGGCGACTTCGGCCGCCCGGGATTCAGCACGGCCTTCCGCCCCTATCCCCGCCATCTGCGCTGGTGGGAAATGGTCGCGGCCGTGCAGAAGGGGCAAAGCGGACGCATCTCCATTGCCGCGCGTGACGAAGGCTGGAGCGACGGCGCCTTCGGCGACGTGCACGCCAGCTATGCGCCCATTTTCTTCAGCTCGGCCCCGGATGCCGGGCCGGATGTCGTCGGCGGCATCGCCGTGCTTGACGGCACGCCCGCCGACGTGTCCGGCCTGTACCTCTTTCGGACACTTGCCGTGGGCGGCTGTCTGTGCCTTGTTTTCGTGGGCCTTCTGCTCTGGCGCGCCGGACGCATCACGGACAGGGTTCTTGCGCGATTCGCCGAGGATATCGACGCCTGCGCGAATGCTCCGGCAGCGACCATACCGGACATTCCCGACGCGCCGAACACCCTCCGCAGGGCCCGCGACGGCGTCAACCGGCTGCTGACGCGTCTGCGACACGCGGAAGACGAGCATAATTCCTGGCACGATCGGCAGCTGACGCTCTGGGAGCGCGAGCCCTGCGGCCAGCTGCCCGAAACCGTCGATGCGCCCCTGGGGCTGGTGGGCGATTCCTCGGCCATGAACGAATTGCGCGAAAACATCGCCCGCGCCGCGCCCTCCGACGCGGACATTCTCGTCATCGGCGAAACGGGCACCGGCAAGGAGCTGGTTTCCCGCGCCATTCATGAAGCCAGTCCGCGCCGCAACGGCCCTTTCATCACCATCAACTGCGGCGCGCTCGACGAGAATCTGCTCATGGACACCCTGTTCGGGCACGTCAAGGGCGCGTTCACCGAAGCGCGCCAGCCGCGCAAGGGGGCCTTCCTGGCGGCCGAGGGCGGCACGCTCATGCTGGACGAAGTGGGCAACGCCTCGCCCAAGGTGCAGCAGGCCCTGCTGCGCGCTCTTTCCACGCGAGCCATGCGCCCCCTGGGAAGCGACGAGGAAGTGCCGTTCAATACCCGCATCATCGCCGCGACCAACGCCCTGCTCCCGCGGGACGAAAACTTCCGTGAGGACCTGTTCTACCGGCTGGCCGTCATCACCATACAGACGCCGCCCCTGCGCGACAGGCTGGAAGACCTGCCGGCGCTGGCCTCCTACTTCCTCGCCCACGAGGCGGCCGCCCGCAACGTTCCCGTCCCCGCCGTTTCGCGGGGCGCGCTCAGTCTGCTCATGGAATGGAGCTGGCCGGGCAATGTCCGCCAGTTGCGCAACTGTCTTATCCGCGCGCTGGCCTTCTGCGAAAACGGCATCATTCAGGCCGAGAACATCCAGCTGGAAATTCTTCCCCTGCTGAACGACGACGTTTCCGCGACGCAGGCCGGGGACGGCGGAGCGGCTCCGGCCCCTCAGGAAAACCCGCCGACGACGGCGCAAGACGACGGCGATACCGTCAGCGGCGATCTGCCGCCGCGCATCGCCGCCGTGCTGCCGCGCATGGCGGCGGCCGGCCGGGTCAGCCGTCAGGAATACCAGACGCTGGCCGGGGAAAACATCTCCATGCGTACCGCGCAATACGATCTCCAGCTGCTGCAGAAGCTGGGGCTTGTCGAAAAGCTGGGACGGGGACCGGCCCAGCGCTATGTGCTCACGCCCGCCGGCGAAGCGCGCGCCCGCCGCGGCGCGAACGGGGAAAGCTGACCGGACGGAAGCGCCGGAAACACGCCTTGTCGTATCGCGCAATACCGCGCAACATCCTTTGGCAAGCTTTTTGCCTCGGAAGCGGTATCGCCGCCGCGGCCCCGTTGAATCCGCGCCCGGAAGAACGCCTTCCGAACCGTTTCGCCGGTTTTCGCAACGGGACGCCGGAGGCCGCGGCAATCCGAGGAAGAAACCATGAACGCTTTTACCAATCTGAAACGTCTGCTGGGGCTGATTCCGAAGACCAGCCGCGAAGAGGCCATGGCGGCCTTTACCCGGCGTTACGCCTCCTTCAAGGAACTGCTGCAATCCAACGCGGATCTGGCGGGCATCCTCGCCACGCTGGATGCCACCCAGCGCGGCGAACGTCCGCTTGATATCGTGCAGTTGCGCAAGGAGGCCCGGCGCGCCTGCTACCACTGCGCCCGCATGGCGGCCTGCCTCAACGATATCTCGAAACAGCGCTATACGGCCCTCACCACGGCGGTGGAGGCCGTCAGCGCCCGTATCGAAAACGAGCTGACAAAGCACAGTCGCGGCGACGTCAACGCCATGACCCTTTCCCTCTCCGAAGTGGACGCCAGCATGGCCTACAGCGTGGGCGGCAAAAACGCCAATCTGGGGGAACTGCGCAACATGCTCGACATGCCCGTGCCGGAGGGCTTCGCCATCACCACCCGGGCCGCCTCTCTCATGCTGCTTCAGAACAACGGCGCGCTGTCCAGGCAGATTCACGATCGCCTCTATGCCGCCGACGTGGACGATCCCGCCAGCCTGCGCAACGCCGGGCACGACGTGGAAGCGCTCATCATGGACGCGCCGGTCCCCGACGACGTTGCCGGAGCCCTGTACAACGCCTGGGATCAGGCTTTCGGCAAGGGGGAGGACGTGCTGGTCGCCCTGCGTTCCAGCGCCCTGGCGGAAGACGGCGTGCAATCCTTTGCCGGACAGTACCGCAGTATCCTCGGCGTGACGCGCGCGACGCTGCTCGACGCCTTCAGGCGCGTCCTGAGCAGTCTGTATTCGGCCCGGGCCGTCAGCTACCGCGCCGAAAACGGCTATCCGCTGGACGGCGGCGGCATGGCCATGTGCTGCCTGCGCATGGTCAATGCCCATGCCGCCGGCGTGGCCTTTTCGCGCCATCCCGTGGACCTGCGCTCCAACAATGTTCTTGTGCAGGGGCTCTGGGGGCTCGGCGAAATGGTGGTGGACGGCGCCGCGCCGCCGGATCAGTGGCAGGTTTCCCGCGCCAACAACCGGATCATGCAGGAAACCATCGTCCGCAAGGTCAGCCGTATGGTCCTGCATGCCGACGCCGACGGCCGCGTGGAAACCATTGTGGAGGACGTGCCCGAGGAATGGCAGGACGTCCCCTGCCTGACGCCCGAACAGGCTCGCCGGATAGCGTCCATGGCGCTGGAACTGGAACGGCACTACCAGTATCCGCAGGATATCGAATGGGCCGTCGACGAGGAAGATCAGGTCATACTGCTGCAAACGCGTCCCATTCACATCAATGCCGCCACGGAAGAGTCGGCGGCTCCGGCGCTGGCGCACATGCGGCCGTTGATCAGCGGCGCGGAAGTGGCGGCCAGGGGCGTGGGCTGCGGCCCCGTCATGCTGCCCCAGCCCGGCGAGGACCTGACCCATTTCCCCGAGGGCGGCGTCCTTGTCCTGCCGCATTCCTCATCCGACGCGGTGGTCGTCATGCGCCGCGCCTCGGCCATCATTGCGGAAACGGGCAGCATGACGGGACACATGGCCTCCGTCTGCCGCGAATTCGGCGTGCCGACCCTGCTCAACATTCCCGGCGTCACCAGCCTGCTGGAGCCGGGGCAGATCGTGACGGTGGACGCCCTCGCCGGGCGCATCTTTGCCGGAGAAGTGCCCGAGCTGCTGGCCCTGCGTCTCGCGCCGCGCCCCATCAAGGCGGATACGCCCACCCTTGCCCTGCTGCGCCGGGTGGCTCCCCACATCATGCCCCTGCATCTCGTCGATCCTCATGCCGCTGTTTTCGCCCCGGAAAACTGCACCTCGCTCCATGATATCATGCGCTTCGCCCATGAAAAGAGCTACAGCGAGATGTTCCTGCTGTCGGACATCATGAGCGAAGACAGCATGGGCGCGGCCAGTCATCTTGTCTGCCCCCTGCCGCTGGATCTCTATATCATCGATCTGGGCGGCGGCCTGCGCAATCCCGAAGCCCGCAGCGTCCTTCCCGAGGACGTTCTCAGCGAGCCCTTCCGCCATGTGCTCAACGGTATCCGTAACCCTGCCGTACAGGCGCGCGGCCCGCGTCCCGTCAACATGCGCGGCTTCATCTCCGTCATGGGCCGGAGCATGGCGGGGGGGCATCAGGAAGGCGGCCAGCGCTTCGGCGACCGCAGCTATGCCATTGTCTCCGACAAGTACCTCAACTTTTCGTCCCGCGTCGGCTACCATTACGCCATTCTCGACTCCTGGTGCGGGGACACCATCAGCAAGAACTATATCCGCTTCGAGTTCGCCGGGGGCGCAGCGGGCAGCGTGCAGCGGGAACGGCGCGTGCGCTGCATCGGTCTCATCCTTTCCGAACTGGGCTTCACCGTGGACGTGGTGGGCGACCGTATCCGCGCCCGCTATCAGAAATACCCGCGCCTCGAACTCTGCTCCCGTCTGGATCAGATCGGCAGACTGCTCATCATGACCCGGCAGATGGATATGCTCATGGTCAATGAGGCCGCCGTGGCAGGCTATGCCGCCAAGTTCCTCAACGGCGAATATCATTAGAGCGTTTCACCTTTGAAAAAGGTGAAAGGCTTTAAAATGTTCTCGAACGCGCATGACAACGGCCCGTTTTCCCTTTGGAAAGCGGGCCGTTGAAGGCTTCGGCACGCGCCGTCATGCAGGCAAAGGGCGAAAGACGCCCGCGCGAACAAAGGCCCGTCCGTCTGCGGGCGCGTGCGGCGCGTCAGGGACGGATGACCTTTTCGGCAAGATCGAGGCTTGTCACGATGTCGAGCATATTGGAGGTCTCGCCCACCTCCTTGGCGTCGGCAAGGCCGTAATGTGCCAGGCAGGTACCGCAGACAAGGATGGAGACGCCGTTTTCCGCCAGTTTTTTCAGGGCGTCCAGCGCCGGGCCGGGGGTGGCGGACAGACGCACGCCGCCGTTCAGCAGTACGACGCGCCACAGATTGCGCATTTCCGGCAGCGTGCCGAGGAAGGTTTCCATCAGGCGGTGTCCCAGGGCATCGTCGCCGCGGCCAAGCGTCGGCGTGGTGATCAGCACGAGGGTCCGGGCGCCGCTGCCGGGATCGTCGGCAACGGGAGCGTCCGCCGTTGCGGCTCCGCGTGTCGCCCGGATGTGGAAGATGCCGTCCTTTTCCTCGCAGGCGCAGGAGAAGCCGTTGTTGCCGAGATAACGCAGCACGTTTTCCCGCGCGGCGGCGTTGTCCACCTGTACGGCAAGGGCGTCGGCGCCGGAGCCGACGGCTTCGCGACAGCGGATGACGGGTTGCGGGCAGGCAAGCCCGCGACAATCGATGTGTTGCATGGGAGGTCCTCCGTTCAGACAATATGGAAAAGACGCAAGACGCTCACGCAGAGCAGGGCGGGGATCGCGGCCATGACGTCGTCGATCATGATGCCGTAGCCGCCGGGAAGCCAGTTTTCCGAGGCGTGAATGGGGCCGGGCTTCCAGATATCGAAAATGCGGAAGAACACAAAGGCCGCCAGCAGAAGCCGCCAGTCGCTTTCCTGAAAGGGAAGCAGCACCAGCCAGACGCCCAGCAGTTCGTCAATGACGACTTCTCCGGGATCGCTTTTGCCCAGCAGTCGCTCCGCCATGCCGGCGGCCAGCGCTCCGGTAATGAAGACGGCGAGCAGCACGGCCAGCCGTGCCGGGAGTGAAAGCGGCAGAAACAGCCAGTGGGCGGCCACGGCGGCCACGGCGCTTCCCGCGGTGCCGGGGCCTGCGGGGCACAGTCCGGCGCCGCCGACGCGGCTGTAACACAGAACGATTTTTTCCCAGGGGGTCATGCTTCCTCCAGTGGTCTGCATGGTTTGAAACGCACGGCGTTTCAAAGTGGAAATGCTCTAGGCGTCTCCGGTGCGCCGACGGCGTTCCTCCAGCGCCAGGCGCAGCCGATCCAGCAGCATGAAGCCGCCGCTCATGCTGACGATGAGCGCCGCCGTCACGAAGACGCCGCGGTAGTCGAGTCCCAGCTGGATGACGGCGCCGCCCACCAGCGGGCCGAGCATGCCGCTGGCATCAAACGTCAGCATCATGACATTGGAGTTGATGGAGCGGGTGGCGTCGGTGGAACGATCATAGATGGTCGAGGCCAGCAGCGGATAAAGAATGCCGAGGCAGATGCCGTACAGGGCGCACAGGGGAATGAAGAGCCATGACGGCAGCCATGCCATGCCCGCCATGCTGACGGCCAGTCCCAGCGCGCACAGCGGCACCACCCGGTAGCGCGGCAGGGTGTCGAACATGTGGGAACCGAACAGGCGGATCAGGATCATGGTGACGGTGTAGGTCATGAAAAAGTGCTGCGCCTGTCCGCCCGTCAGGGTGCACAGTCCCTTCATGAACAGGATGGCCAGCCAGGTCATGATGCTGAACATCATGCAGGCCAGATAGATGCAGGCCAGCCCCGAATGGGTCACGGCATGGAGGACGGCCCTGCCGCTCATGCTTCCCGCGCCGGACGAAGGCAGTTCCGGGACGCGCAGGCGCGGCGCCAGGGGAATCAGCATGCACAGGGCCGGAATGCCGAGCAGCGACGTCCATGCAAAAAGATAGGGTTCGCCGCCCACCAGCGGCAGGAGGTGTTCGCCCACGGCGGGGATGATGGAATAGGGCAGCAGCAGCGTCAGGGAAAAGAGCGCGAAACCGCGGGCGCTCTGTCCCTTGGGGATGCAGGAGACCAGCACGGCCGTGACGCAGGTGGAATAGACGGAGAGCGCCACGCCCTGCAGGGCGCGCATCCCGGCCACGATGCCGACAAAGTGCGGCCCGCCGGCAAGGAAGGGATAGGCCAGCATGATGCAGCTGGAGAGGATGATGGCGCAGCCCAGGGGCGCGAGCTTGCTGCGCCTGAGCAGGGTGAAGCTGGCCAGCGGGCGGCACAGCAGGACCATGACGAACATGCAGGACAGCAGAATGCCGCGCCAGCCCGCGGCGACGCCGACGCCTTCCAGCCATTGCTCGAAGCAGTAATAGACGGCAATGTAGCTGTTGTTGCACAGGGACATGCAGAACAGCAGGATGAAGTCGCGGCTGAAGATGGACTGGGATTCTCCGGGCATGGGATGCCGCCCCGAAGGACCGAAAATGGGCATATGCGCCACCCCCCTTGTTCTGCGGCGAGCATGCGCCGCAACGGCGCGCGTGGAGCGCTGACGTACGAGGTTACACTATTTTTGAAACGGCGGAGCGTCAAGCCTTCCTTTGCGGGACGTCTTGTGAGAGACTGCGCTCGGGCAGGCGGGGGGAGCCGTTTCGTTCCCCCCTGGGCGTTTTCCCTTTGAAAAAAGGAAAGCGCGAGGCGGCGGCACGCGCCGCCCGGCCCGAAGCGGGCGGAAAACCGCGTTTTTTCGCGAAGCGACAGGCCGTGTGGTTTGAAACGCAGCGCGTTTCAAACTGAAAATGCTCTTGTGAAAAATGCCTTTCAAAGGATGTGAATATGGGAGCGTCAAAAGTATTGATCATGGGGGGCGCAGGCTACATAGGCTCGCATGTCGTCCGGGAGCTGCTGGCCCATGATATCGACTGCGTGGTGGCGGACAATCTTGTCTACGGGCACAGGGAAGCCCTGCCGGAAGACGTCCCCTTTTTCCGGGCGGACCTTCTGGACCCGTCCTCGCTGGCAGCCCTGTTCGGACATTATGATTTTGACGCCGTCATGCACTTTGCGGCGTTCACCTATGTGGGAGAGAGCGTTCAGGACCCCCGCAAGTATTACCGCAACAACGTGGTCGGCACGCTCAATCTGCTGGACGCCATGGTGGAACATCACGTCCGCAAGATCGTGTTTTCCAGTACCTGCGCCATCTACGGCAATCCCTGCCGTCTGCCTCTGGACGAAACGCATCCGCAGGCGCCGATCAATCCCTACGGCTGGAGCAAGCTCATGATTGAGCAGGCGCTTGCCGATTACGGCAGGGCCTACGGCCTGCGTTATCTGGCGCTGCGCTATTTCAATGCGGCCGGCGCCGCATCCGACGGCAGCATCGGCGAAAGCCATAATCCCGAGACCCATCTGATTCCCCTGGTCATGCAGGCCATCCGGGGGGAACGCCCCTGCATCCGTATTTTCGGCACGGATTACGACACGCCCGACGGTACCTGCCTGCGGGATTATATTCATGTGGAGGACCTGGCCTCGGCGCATCGTCTGGGGCTGGGCAGGCTGGACGAGTTCTGCGGTTTTCTCAATCTCGGAACCGGCCGTCCCCTGTCCGTCAGGGAGCTCATCGCCGCCGCGGAGCGTGTTTCGGGGCGGTCCTGTCCCGTGGAGATCGGCGAACGCCGCGCGGGCGATCCCGCGGCGCTGTACGCCGCGACGGGCAGGGCCCGCGAGGAACTCGGCTGGACGCCGCGCCGCTCCCTTGACGATATCGTGTCCACCGCCTGGCAGTGGGAATGTTCCCGCCGCTTCTGAGGCGTGGCGAAATCCCTTTCGGACGCTCTTCCGCCGTCCCGCGCCGGCAGGGCGTTTTTCTCCCGAGAGGGCGTTACCCATCAACCCTGGAGAAAGTGAGCATGAAACGAGTCCTTTCGTCCCTTCTGCTGTGCGGGCTGCTGCTGGCCCCCTGCGTCGCAACGGATACTCCTGCCGCGGAACCGCAGGGCAAGCCTGCCGCCGCCGCGCCTGCCGCGCAGAAACAGGGAATCGGTTTTCGCGGTAATCCGGCCACCAAGGTCTACCACAATTCAGGCTGTCGGCATTTCAACAGCAAGGGGGCGAGCAAGGTTTTCTCCTCGCCGCAGGAAGCCGTCAAGGCCGGGTATCGTCCCTGCAAGGTGTGCAAGGGCTGATTCCTTCCCGCCAGTGACGGCATTGCCGACGATGCCGTATCCGTCCATGTCGTCCGTGCACTTTCGCTGCGGGAAGTCTTGACGGGGCAATCTTCCTGCGAGTATAGAGAGAGAGAAGGGACGACGGAGAGTTGTTCTTAGAGCGCCTGCTGGTTACCGGGAGCTTGAATGGTTGTGGAGTACCATTCTTTTTCCTGGTAAGCAGCAGGCTTTTTTTATTCGGGGCGTCCTTTACGTCCCTTCCCGCAGATACTATTGCGGACGGGCCGTTGTCCGGTTCCGCCCGTGAAGTTGTTCGGCATGAGACGTTTGCCGCCCCCTGCCCTCCGGGCGTGGAACGTGTCGGCCCCTTACGGGCCGCGGCATGCCGAAACGAGGCGGAGCGACTCGTCGGGGGTCGCTCCGCCTCCTGTTCTAGAGCAATTTCAGTTTGAAATGCTGCGCATTTCAAACCATACGGCCTGTCG